>DASTEN010000056.1:0-4127 GCA_035709645.1 Sphingomonas sp. | reverse complement strand
GCTTCCGCCGCAGGGCACCGCGCTTCCCGCCGGCAACGCTGCGCCCCCCGCGCCACCGGCGGCGACCTACGCCGACCGAGTCTGGGGTGCCGCGGCGATGGCGTCGTCGCGTACCCGCCTGCGGCGCGAACATGGCGGAATGCAGTTCTCGCAGATCATGCTGAACCTCGCCGAAATCGACCTGCGCCGCGGCCGCGACGGCTATCGCTGGGACGGCGAAGCGTGGTTCGGCGGCGACATCGACCGGCTGACGATCAAGAGCGAGGGCGAGGGGACGTTCGGCGACCGCGTCGAAGGGGGCGAGGTTCAGTTACTCTATTCGCGCGCGATCGACCCGTATTTCAATGTGCAGGCGGGGGTGCGCCAGGGGATCGGATCGGGCGTGCAGCGAACCGATGCGGTTCTGGGTATCGAAGGTCTGGCACCCTATTGGTTCGACATCGAGGGTGCGCTGTTCCTGTCCGACAGGGGCGACCTGCGCGCGCGAGCCGAGGGGACGTACGACCAGCGTATCACGCAGCGCCTGATTCTCCAGCCGCGCATCGAGGTGAACTGGTCGGCGCAGGACATGCGCGCCGAGCGGATCGGTGCCGGCGTCACCGATGCCGAGGCCGGCTTGCGCCTGCGCTACGAAATCGCACGCGAATTCGCGCCGTATGTCGGCGTGGCGTGGGAACGGCGGTTCGGCCGGACGGCACGCTACGCGCGCGCGGATGGTGAGGGGACCGGGGGCGTCGGCTTCATCGTCGGTGTGCGGGCCTGGTTCTGACCGTCCGGTGCTCCCGCGCAGGCGAAACCTCTGCAACAATCCCGCTGTGCTCCCGCGCAGGGGGAAGCCCAGGGTCACGAGCGACGTAAGGCGCTGTATGGCTTGATCCTGGGTTCCCGCCTGCGCGGGAACACGGACAACTTTCGGCAACATCAGAAAACTTCGCCGAGGTCTCGCGAAGGCGGCAGCACCGAAGGACCATCGACAACCGCCATTCTCAGGCGCAGGCCGGGGCACAGATGCCCGGCCCTCGCGAGCGCAGACAGCGCATGGCGCGGTGAGCACGGCCCCTCAAGCCCGGCCTGCGCCAGAGAGCAGCGCTCAGCCCAGCCCCTCGACCAGCTCCGCGAGTTCCAGCCAGCGCATCTCCGCCGTATCCTTGTCCTCGCGGGCCTTGGCGACCGACGCCATCAGCGCATCGAACCGCTTCGGGTCGCTTCGGAACAGGTTCGGGTCGTGCAGCGCCGCCTCGTCGCGCGCGATCGCCGCGTCCAGCTCCTCGATCCGTTTGGGCAGCAGGTCGTAATCGCGCTGGTCCTTGTAGGACAGTTTCGCCGCCTTGGGCTTCGGCGCCTCGGCCGCCGGCACCGCCTTCGCCGGCGCCTTTGCCGCGAACTTCGGCTTCCGCTTGGCCTCCCAATCGGCATAGCCGCCCGCGACCACATCGACCGTTCCCGATCCGTCGAGCCCCAGCGTGACCGTCACCGTGCGGTCGAGGAAATCGCGGTCGTGGCTGACGATCAGCACGGTGCCAGCGTAATCCGCGATCACTTCCTGCAACAGGTCGAGCGTTTCGAGGTCGAGGTCGTTGGTCGGTTCGTCGAGCACCAGCAGGTTCGACGGCCGCGCGAATTCCCGCGCCAGCAACAGCCGCGATCGTTCGCCGCCCGAAAGCGTGCCGATCTTGGCATCGACCAGCGAGGGGTCGAACAGGAATTCCTTCAGATAGCCCGCGACATGTTTCTTGGCCCCCTGAACCTCGATCCACTCGCCGCCCTGGGTCAGCACGTCGCGCACCGTCTTTTCGGGCGCCATCAGTTTGCGCTGCTGGTCGATGACGATGCCGTCCAGCGTCTTGGCGAGCCGAATCGTGCCGTCGTCGGGCGCGAGCTCTCCGGTCAGCAGGCGGAGCAGGGTGGTCTTGCCCGCGCCGTTCGCCCCGACGATGCCGAGGCGATCGCCGCGGGTGACGCGCAGGTTCAGCGACTTGATGACGGTGCGATCACCGAACCGCTTGGTCACGTCCTTTGCGTCGATGACGACCTTGGTCTTGCTGTCGTCCGCCGCCACCGACAGCGCAGCGGCGCCCTGCGGCCCCTGCATCGCGGCGCGTTCGGCGCGCATTTCCTTCAGCTTGGCGAGCCGCCCCTGGTTGCGTCGCCGCCGCCCCGTGACGCCGCGCTGGAGCCAATGCTCCTCGATCTTCAGCTTCGCGTCGAGCCGCGCGGCGTTGCGCTCCTCCTCTGCATAGACGGTCTCGGTCCACGCCTCGAACCCGCCGAAGCCGACTTCGGCGCGACGGATCTTGCCGCGGTCGAGCCACAGCGTGGACTTGGTCAGGTTGGTCAGGAACGCACGGTCGTGGCTGATCGCGACGAAGGCGCCACGGAAGCGCGACAGCCAATCCTCCAGCCATTCGATCGCATGGATGTCGAGGTGGTTGGTCGGTTCGTCGAGCAGCAGCACGTCGGGGTCCATCGCCAACGCCCGCGCGATCGCCGCCCGCCGCCGCTCGCCGCCCGACGCGGTCGCCGCCTCGCGGTTCAGGTCGATGCCCAGTTGGTCGGCGATTGCATCGACCTCATGCTGCTCCGGCGCGTCGCTGCCCGACAGAGCGAAGTCGCGCAGCGTGGCGAAGCCGTCGACCTTCGGATCCTGTTCGAGCAGGATCACCTTCGTGCCCGGCACGATCGTGCGGCGGCCTTCGTCGGAATCGATCGTGCCGGCGATCAGCTTCAACAGCGTCGTCTTGCCAGCACCATTGCGCCCGATCAGCGCGAGGCGGTCGCGCTGGCCGATGAACAGGTCGAGGTCGCGGAAGAGCCAGCCGGAGCCTTGGACGAGGCCGAGCTTTTCGTAGGAAAGGATGGGGGCAGCCATAAGCCGCGCGGCCTAACGATTTAGCAGAGCTAAATCGAGGCTTAAGCGCGCGCTCGGCCGGCGTGGCTCAAGCCACGACCGACGGCGCGGCTTTGCCGCGGCGGCCCAAGTGACCAACTGTGGCCCGAATACAACGCAACGCGCCTTTCCTGACACCTCGCTGCCACGACCATTCACAGTCCGTTCAAAGCGTTGCACCTATGCCACCGTCCATGAGCATGTTCCTGACCGCCCTGTCCGGCCTGTTGCTGGCGACCGCCGCGCCCGAGCCGCCGTCGCAGACGCGCGAGCAGCAGGCGGTGCTCGCGGCCCGACGCGAGGGCCGGATCCTGCCGCTCAGCGAGATCCAGCGCCGCGTGATTCCCTCGATGCAGGGGGCCAAATATCTCGGCGTCGACTTCGATTCGGGAACCGCAGTTTACACACTGAAGTTCCTGCGCGATGGGTCGATGATCTGGGTGATGGTGGATGGTCGTTCGGGCAATATCATCGGCCGCAGCCGCTGACGCGTCCGACGCCTGACCTGCCGATACCGACCAAGGGGAAACATTGATGCGTGTTCTGATCGTCGAGGACGAACCCAATCTCGGCCAGCAGCTCCGCAATACGCTGGAGGGGGCAGGCTACGCCGTCGATCTGGCGACGGACGGCGAGGAAGGGCATTTCCTCGGCTCGACCGAGCAATATGACGCGATCATCCTCGACCTGGGGCTTCCCGAGGTCGATGGGCTGACCGTGCTCGACCGCTGGCGCAAGGAAGGGCGCACCGCGCCGGTGCTGGTCCTGACTGCGCGCGACAGCTGGTCGGACAAGGTCGCCGGCCTCGACGCGGGCGCCGACGATTATGTCGCCAAGCCGTTCCAGACCGAAGAGCTGATCGCTCGCCTGCGCGCGCTGATCCGCCGCGCGAGCGGCAACGCGTCGGCCGAGCTGACCGCAGGTGACATCCGGCTCGACACGCGATCGGGCAAGGTGACCAAGGCCGGCGAGCCGGTGAAGCTGACCGCGCAGGAATATAAGCTGCTCAGCTATCTGCTCCATCACAAGGGCAAGGTCGTCAGCCGCACCGAACTGATCGAACATATCTACGACCAGGATTTCGATCGCGATTCGAACACGATCGAAGTGTTCGTGACGCGGATCCGCAAGAAGCTGGGCCAGGACGTCATCACGACGATCCGGGGCCTCGGCTACAGCCTGGACGAACCCGACGAGCGCCGGCCGAGCGAGTGAATTTTGGGGCAGGGGCGAGCAACCC
>DASTEN010000055.1:0-2479 GCA_035709645.1 Sphingomonas sp. | reverse complement strand
ACAGGCCGTCGAGCACGGCATGGGTACCGTACGCGAGCGATACGTCGCTAATCGCAATCGGGGGCACGGCGGCGGGGTCGGGGGGTGTCTCGGCCATCGGCGCCCCTTGGCAGCCCGCTTCCCGCACGGTCAAGTGTAATGATGCAACATTACATATTGAGATCGCTCGGTATCGCGCGGGCTGTCGACCGCGATTCGCTGCTGAGCCTTGGAACGGAAATGGCGCACCCGACAGGATTCGAACCTGTGGCCTCTGCCTTCGGAGGGCAGCGCTCTATCCAGCTGAGCTACGGGTGCCAATGTGTGGTTGGGGTGCCTAGCAGCGGTGAAGGCGCGGCGCCAGCCCCAACTGGCGGTTGCGCACAGAGATTTGCCGCGGCGGCACATCGGATCGGCGCACAGCCTCTTGAAATTTTATTACAAGGGCCGCTAAGCTTGTGTCGGGCGTAGGCGAGGTGCGCCGCCCGAGGAGAGACCATGTCCGACGCGTCCCGTCGATCGAATCTGCCGCCGCTGGCGCTGCACGTGCCCGAGCCCAAGTTCCGCCCCGGCGACGCGGTGGATTTTGCCGAGGTCGCGGTGCCGCCGGTCGACGCGTCCCGGCGGCCCGACACGGCCGACGCGGCAAACGGGTTCCACGATCTCGCCTTCGGTCTGGTCCGGGTGCTCGACATGGACGGCACCGCGGGCGGCCAGTGGGATCCGCGCATTTCGCCCGACCTGAAGCGCCAGATGCTGCGCAACATGGCGCTGACGCGTGCCTTCGACGAACGCATGTTCCGTGCGCAGCGCCAGGGCAAGACGAGCTTCTACATGAAGTCGCTGGGGGAGGAAGCGGTGTCGGTGGGTGCGGCCGCGGCCTTGGCGTCCGACGACATGGTGTTTCCGTCCTACCGCCAGCAGGGGATTCTGATCTCACGCGGGTGCCCGCTGACGGACATGATGAACCAGATCTACTCGAATCGAGGCGACAAGCTGCAGGGCAAGCAGTTGCCGATCATGTATTCGGAAAAAGGGTTCAGCTTCTTCTCGATCTCCGGCAACTTGACGACGCAGTACCCGCAGGCGGTGGGCTGGGCGATGGCCAGCGCGGCGAAGGGCGATACGCGGATCGCCGCGACCTGGTGCGGAGAAGGATCGACCGCGGAGGGCGATTTCCATTCCGCCTGCACGTTCGCCAGCGTCTACCGCGCGCCGGTGATCTTCAACATCGTCAACAACCAATGGGCGATCTCGAGCTTCTCGGGGTTCGCCGGTGCCGAGGCGACGACGTTCGCGGCGCGCGCGATCGGCTATGGGATCGCCGGGATCCGCGTCGACGGCAACGACGTGCTGGCGGTCTATGCCGCGACGCAATGGGCGGCGGAACGCGCGCGCACCAATGCGGGCCCGACGCTGATCGAGCATTTCACCTACCGCGCCGAAGGTCATTCGACCTCGGACGATCCGGGCCAGTATCGCTCGGAAGGCGAACCCAACGCCTGGCCGCTCGGCGACCCGATCAAGCGGCTGAAGGCGCATCTGATCGCAGTCGGCGAGTGGGATGAAGAGCGCCACGACGCGATGGACCGTGAGGTCGCCGACCAGGTGAAGACCGCGCAGAAGGAGGCCGAGAAGAACGGCATCCTGGGGCATGGCCTGCACCAGCCGCTCGATTCGCTGTTCGACGGGGTGTTCGAAGAGATGCCGTGGCACCTGCGCGAGCAGCAGGCGCAGATGATCGCCGAGGAAGAAGCCTCCGGCCGGCCGTGGGCGCGCAAGTGATGGATCGGCGCACCCTGATCGGCGGCATCGCCGGGGCTTCCGCGCTGCTCGCCACCCGTCCGCTGCTGGCGGCGGACGGAATCGCTAGCGACGACATCGCGTTGACCGTCGGCACGCGCGAAACCCGTCTGTTCCGCACCCTGCCGGCAAAGCCTCGCGGCGTCGTGCTGTTCTCGACCGGTCACGGATCGTGGCCCGATCGCTACGCGGCGTTGACGCGCCACCTGGCCGAGCAGGGCTGGGCGGTACTCAGCCCGCTGCACGTCGATTCGATGCGCTATCCCGATCGCGCCAAGTTCACGATGCAGGCAAGCTTCGGCGAACGAATCGCCGACATGGGTGCGGCGGCGGCGGTCGCGGCACAGGCGTATCCGGGCCTGCCGGTCATAGCGGTCGGGCACAGCTTCGGCACGCTGACCGCGCTGTGCCTCGGCGGCGCACTGTCCTACATCGCGCCTTTCCGCGTGCCGGCGGTGAAGGCGGTGCTGGGATTTTCGACGCCGGGCAAGATCCCGGGCCTGATCCAGCCGAGCGCCTATGCGTCGCTGGCGGTGCCGGCGATGGTCGTCACCGGTACCGCGGACACCGTTCCCGGCTTCGTCGCCGATCCGGCCGATCATCTGTTCGTCGGCCAGACCGCGGGGAAGGCGGCGTACACGCTTATCGTCAAGGATGGCGGGCACGAACTGGTCGCCGATGCGACCGCGATGGCGCG
>DASTEN010000054.1:0-5069 GCA_035709645.1 Sphingomonas sp. | reverse complement strand
GCTTTGCCGTCCAGCCGATCCGCCGCTTGGCGGGCGTATCGCCCAGCCCGATCCGCCCGACCGCGCTGCGCCCCGCGACCATGACCGGCCCGACGCGGTACCCGATGCCGAACGGCCCCGCCTTCAGCCCCGCGCGCGCCGCCGCCGCCTCGGTCAGGATCGGCATCGCCGGCGCGCCGGGGTCGATCAGCAACCGTACCTCCGCATCGTTCGCCTTGGTGACGAGCGCGGTGTCGGTAACGACACGATCGGCCGGGGCGGCGGCAAGGATGGCGGGAAGGGCGAGCGTTGCGAAGGCGTAACGGATCATGGCGCATGATCTGACCCACGATCATGGCGCGATTGCGGCCGGTTGCCGCGCCGCGCCCCGGCCCCTAGATGCCGCCCGGTGACTGCCGCGCTCGACACCCTGCATCGTATCTTTGGTTTCAACGACTTCCGCGGGGTGCAGGGGCGCGTCGTCGATCGCGTGCTCGCCGGACAATCGACGCTGGCGGTCATGCCGACGGGGGCTGGCAAGTCGCTGACGTACCAGCTCCCCGCGACGATGCTGGAGGGGACGTGCGTCGTCGTCTCTCCCCTGATCGCGCTGATGCACGACCAGCTGCGCGCGGCCGAGGCGGTCGGCATCCGTGCAGCGACGTTGACGTCGGTCGACCAGAACCGGGCGGAGACGCGCGGGCGGTTCCTGGATGGCGAGCTCGACCTGCTGTATATCGCGCCCGAACGCGCCTCGACGTCCGATTTCCGCGATCTGATGGAGCGGGGACGGGTGGCGCTGTTCGCGATCGACGAGGCGCATTGCGTTTCGGAATGGGGGCACGACTTCCGCCCCGACTATCGCCTGCTGCGGCCGCTGCTCGATCGCTATCCGGACGTGCCGCGCCTCGCGCTGACGGCGACCGCCGACGCACATACGCGGGCCGACATCCTCGACCAGCTCGGCATCCCGCACGACGGGCTGATCGTCGCCGGGTTCGACCGGCCCAACATCCGCTATGCCATCTCGCCGCGCGACAACACGACGCGCCAGATCGCCGACCTGATCGCCGAGACGCCCGGACCCGGCATCGTCTATGCCCAGACGCGCGCCGGCACCGAGAAACTGGCCGAGGCGCTGGCCAGGACCGGGCGGCCGACGCGCGCCTATCACGCCGGGCTGGATCCGGAGGTGCGCGCCCGCAACCAGGCCGATTTCGTGGCGAGCGAGGACATGGTGATCTGCGCGACAGTCGCGTTCGGCATGGGAATCGACAAGCCCGACGTGCGGTTCGTGGCGCATGCCGGGCTGCCGAAATCGATCGAGGCCTATTATCAGGAAACCGGGCGCGCGGGGCGCGACGGCGACCCGTCGGTCGCGCATCTGTTCTGGGGAGCGGAGGATTTCGCCAAGGCGCGCCAGCGCGTGGCTGAGGTCGAGCCCCAGCGGCAGGCCGGCGAGCGGCAGCGGCTGACCGCGCTTGCGGGCCTGGTCGAGACGACCGGGTGTCGCCGTGCGGTCTTGCTCAGGCACTTCGGCGAACAGCCCGCGGAGGCTTGCGGCAATTGCGACAATTGCCTGAACCCGCCGGTCGGCACGCAGGCGACCGAGATCGCGCGCAAATTCCTGTCGGCGGTGTTCCGCACCGGGCAGATGTTCGGCGTCGGCTATGTCGAGGATATCCTGCTGGGCAAGTCGAGCGAGCGCAGCCTGATGAACGGGCACGATAATCTAAGCGTGTTCGGCATCGTCGAGGGGGAGGAGGCCGCGCTGATCCGCCCCGTCGCCCGCGCGCTCCAGGCCCGCGACGCGCTGCGCGCCAATCCGCACGGGGGGCTGGAATTCGGCCCTGCCGCCAAGGCGATCCTGAAGGGCGAGGTCGATGTGACGTTGGTCCTGCCGCCGAAGCGCGAGCGGCGGCGCACGGGCCGTGGCGGCGCGACCGAGGCCAATCCGGTCGGCGATCCGCTGTTCGATGCGCTGCGCGAACGCCGCCGTGCGCTGGCGAAGGACGGCGGGGTGCCGCCCTATGTCATCTTCCACGATTCGGTGCTGCGCGAGATGGCGAGCGTCCGCCCGGGGACGCTGGATGCGCTGTCGCGAATCTCGGGCGTTGGCGCGCGCAAGCTCGATGCGTATGGAGAGGTGTTCCTGTCGACTATCCGAGAGTTCGAATGATCCGCCAAATCGACGATCACATCAGCGTTGCCCCCCAGATCACTCCGGCCGAAGTCGATGCGATCGCGGCGGCAGGCTTTACCGAGATCGTCAACAACCGCCCCGATGACGAAGAGGGCGGCCAACCGTCCGGCGCGCAGATCGCCGCCGCCGCGCGCGAGGCGGGCATCGCCTACCGTGAAATCCCGGTCGGCCACGCCGGCTTTTCGAGCAACCAGGTCGAGGCGATGGCGCAGGCGCTGACCGCGGCCGCGGGGCCGGTACTCGCCTATTGCCGGTCGGGCACGCGATCGACGCATCTTTGGGCGCTGGCCCGCGCGCGGATGGGTGACGATCCGGGTACGCTGGTCGCGAAGGCGGCGGAGGCCGGGTACGACATCTCGGGCATCCGCGCGATGCTCGACACGCTCGTCGCAGACGCACGCTAGACCCTGTCTATGCCTCCACTCATCATAGACAGGCTCTGAGGCCATGACGCTGACGCAGCTCGGCGGGTCGCTGGTCGCCGTGCTGCTGCTGGCGTGGATCGCGCGGTGGCTGCGGCTGGGTGAAAGCAAGATCGCCGACGCGACGACGGCGGCGATGTTCGCGCAGGACGCGCTGGCCGGCTTCCATGCCGGGCGCGCGGTGGTCGGCACCGACGGCGCGGCGGCGCTGGTGGCGGGCGATACCGGGATCGCGGTGGTGAAACGCCACGGCGCGAAAGTCGCGGTCCGCCGGCTGATCCCGCCGCTGCACCTGCGCGTGTCGATCGAGGGCGTGACGGTCGAGACGGGCGAGCGGTTGTTCGGGGCGGTGACGCTGTTCGGGGTGACCGAGCTGGAGGTCCGCGCGCTGGAGGCGGAAGCGGGGCGGACGACGGTGGTGACGCTGCATTGAACCTGATCCTCCCCTTACAGGGGAGGATTTTCGCGGGCTGACATCCGTGTTAGTAAGCGTCGTGCCCAATCTGCCCAACCCCGTGACGCTCGCGATTCCGGCCTTCGTTCTGCTGGTGCTGGCGGAGATGGTGGTCGCGCGGTTCCGTGATTCCAGCCGCTACTGCCCCGACGACACCCGTACCTCGATGCTGCTGGGCCTGGGCAGCACGGTCGCGGGCGTCCTCTCCGCCGGATTCGTCTTCGCGCTCGCGAGCTGGGTGTGGCAGTTCCGGCTGTTCGACATCGGCTATGCCTGGTGGGCCTTTGCGCTCGCGTTCGTCCTCGATGACCTGGCGTATTATTGGTTCCACCGCACCGCGCACCGGGTCCGCTGGTTCTGGGCGAGCCATGTCGTCCACCATTCCAGCCAGCACTATAATCTGTCGACCGCGCTCCGGCAGACGTGGACGGGGTTCGTCAGCATGGCGTTCCTGTTCCGCCTGCCGCTGTTCCTGATCGGCTTTCCCCCGGCGATGGTGTTTTTCGTCGCGGGACTGAATCTGGTCTATCAGTTCTGGATCCATACCGAGGCGATCGGGCGGATGCCGCGCTGGTTCGAAGCGGTGATGAACACCCCGAGCCATCACCGCGTCCACCACGCGACCAACCCGCGCTATCTCGACCGCAATTATGCCGGCGTGTTCATCGTTTGGGACAAGCTGTTCGGCACCTACGCGCCGGAGCTGGACGCCGAACGCCCGCGTTACGGCATCGTGCGCGATCTCGGCAGCTTCAACCTGCTGTGGGCGGCGTTTCACGAATGGGTCGGGATCGCGAAGGACATGTGCCGCGCGCCGTGGGGCGCGAAGCTCGGCTATCTGCTGCGCGAGCCCGGGTGGAGCCATGACGGCAGCCGCGAGACGTCGGATATGATCCGGGAGAGGTGGGAGCGTGCCAGTCACTCGTCCGTTCGTGGTGAGTAGAGACTGAGCTCGGGCGAAGGCTCGTATCGAACCACCAGTCCTTCGATACGCTGCTTCGCCAAGCTCAGCAGCTACTCAGGACGAACGGTTAGGAAGCAACCTTACCGCAACAGCTTCGGCCCCTCGCGCCCCAGCACGTCGCGGATCTTGTTCGCGAACATCGCCAGGAACGGGGGCAGTTCGACCTTGAGGTGGACCTTGTCCTCCAGCACGTCGACCGTCGCGGCGGCCCGCTGGCCCATCGCGGACACGTTGAACATCAGGCGGTCGCCATCCCAGCGATGTTCGGTCACCTTGCCGCCGGGGATATAGCCCTCCAGCTTCGCGATACCGCCGACGATGCGCGCCTTGGCGGCGTCGCGGCCCAGGCTGTGGGCGATGTCGAGTTCGACGGGATCGCTCATGACTTCAGTCCTCAGGCAGTTGCGAAGAGCTTGGAATCGTCGGCGAACGCCTTGAACTCCAGCGCGTTCCCGGATGGGTCGCGGAAGAACATGGTAGCCTGTTCGCCCGGCTGGCCCCGGAAGCGGATGTGCGGTTCGATGCCGAACACGGTGCCCGCCGCACGGAGGCGGTCGGCGAGCGCCTGCCAGTCGGCCATCGTCAGGACGATACCGAAATGGGGGACGGGGACGTGATGGCCATCGACGTCGTTGGCGACCGCGACCGGTTCGGCAGCGGGATCGAGGTGGGCGACGATCTGGTGGCCGTAGAAGTCGAAGTCGATCCACTGGTCCGACGACCGCCCCTCGGCGCAGCCCATCGTCTCGCCGTAGAACGCCCGCGCGGCGGTAAGGTCGTGGACGGGGAAGGCGAGGTGGAAGGGGCGTAGGGTCATGGCGACGGGCTTAGCAGGTCGCGCGATGCGTGGGGAAGGCCTCCCACCCGCGACGCGTATCGGTTAGGGCGCGGTCATGCGTTTCCTGATCCCCATCCTGCTCGGCGCCATTGCCGCCACCGGCTTTGCGCCGCTCGAACTGGTGCCGCTGACGATCGTCGCCATCGCGCTGTGGTTGCGGATCGTGCACGATGCGCCGACGCTGAAGCGCGCGTTGCTGGCGGGGTGGC
>DASTEN010000053.1:0-3250 GCA_035709645.1 Sphingomonas sp. | reverse complement strand
CCTGATCGACATGCATGCCCTCGATCATCCGACCGCGAAAGCGTTCGGCGCCGCCGGAATGGGCGGCCACCAGAGCCTTGGCCTCTTCGATGTCAGCCGCCGACGGCCCGAACGCGCGATTGCACGGATCGACTTGGCTCGGGTGGATCAGCGTCTTGCCGTCGAACCCCAGGTCGCGGCCCGCTCCCGCCTCGGCCGCAAAGCCGTCCGCGTCGTCGAGCATGTTGTACACGCCATCGAATGCCCAGCCCCCGGCGGCACGCGCGGCGAGGACGATCGCCTGCAAGGCGTGGCTGATCGCATCGCGCGATGCCGTCATCGGAATGCCGATCGTCGCCCGCAGGTCGTTCGTTCCGGCGATCAGCCCGGCGACGCCGGGCACGGCGGCAATCGCGGCGGCGTTCAGGACGCCTACCGGCGTCTCGATCATTGCCAGCACCGGCCGGTGCGTCACCTGGGCCACCGCGGCAGCGTCCGCGGTGCGTTCGACCTTGGGCAGCACGACATAATCGGCTGACGTCGTCACCATCGCGAGGTCGTCGCGATGCGCCTCATGGTCGACGCCGTTGATCCGGATCATCGCCAGCCGTGGGCCGAAGCCTTCGTCCAGGGCCGCGCGCGCCGCCGCTCGTGCCGCCGCCTTGTCCGCCTCGGCGACCGCATCCTCCAGATCGAGCAGGATCGCATCCGCCGCCAGCGTGCGCGCCTTGGCGATCGCGCGCGGATTGGACGCGGGCAGGAACAGGAGCGAGCGCGGTGGGCTGTGGCGGGGTGTGGTCATGGCCGTCGCTTATGCTACCCCTGACGCTTCAACGGGAGTGGGAATCGCCGACATGGAATTGACCATCGCCGCCCTGGTCGCGCTGCTGATCGTGGTCTTCTACCTGTTCGCGTCGATCAAGATCGTCCGGCAGGGCTATCAATACACGATCGAGCATTTCGGCCGCTACACGACCACTGCGTCGCCGGGGTTCAATTTCTATCCCGCCTTCTTCTACCGCGTCGGGCGACGCGTGAACATGATGGAGCAGGTGATCGACATCCCGGGACAGGAAATCATCACCAAGGACAATGCGATCGTTTCCACTGACGGTGTGGTGTTCTTCCAGGTGCTCGATGCGCCCAAGGCGGCGTATGAAGTGTCGGACCTGTACGTCGCGCTGCTGCAACTGACGACGACCAACCTGCGCACCGTCATGGGCAGCATGGACCTGGACGAGACGCTGTCGAAGCGCGACGAGATCAACGCGCGGCTGTTGTCGGTCGTCGATCACGCGACGGTGCCGTGGGGCGTGAAGATCACCCGCGTCGAGATCAAGGACATCCGCCCGCCCGCCGACATCGTCAGTGCGATGGGCCGTCAGATGAAGGCAGAACGCGAGAAGCGCGCCAACATCCTGGAGGCGGAGGGCAGCCGCGCGTCCGAAATCCTGCGTGCCGAAGGGCAGAAGCAAGCGCGTATCCTGGAAGCCGAAGGGCGCCGCGAATCGGCCTATCGCGACGCGGAGGCGCGCGAGCGCGCAGCGGAGGCCGAAGCGAAGGCGACGCAGGTCGTGTCCGAAGCCATCGAGAACGGCGGCACCCAGTCGCTCAATTACTTCATCGCGCAGAAATATGTCGAGGCGGTCGGCAAGTTCGCGACCAGCCCGAATGCGAAGACGATCCTGGTCCCGGTCGAGGCGACGCAGCTGATCGGTACATTGGGCGGGATCGGCGAGCTGGCGAAGGCGGCGCTGGGCGAAGGCGCCGCGCCGCCGACCAAGCGCGAGGCGACGCCTTCGGTCCCGCGGGTGCAGGGCCCGCAGGAGTGAGCGTGACGCCCGGCCTGATCTGGCTGATCGCCGCGCTGACGCTGGGCGGTGCCGAACTGATCGCGCCGGGCGTCTTCCTGGTCTTCCTGGCCTTTGCCGCCGCGGTCGTAGGAGTCTTCCTGCTGCTGTTTCCGGACCTGCCCCTCTGGGCGCAGTTTCTGGCGTTTACCGCCTGGTCGGTGATCGCGGTTCTGATCGGGCGCCGCTGGTATGCCGACAATCGGCCGGAGAGTACCGATCCGCTGCTCAACGACCGCGTCGCGCGGTTGCTGGGCGAAGTTGTCACGGTGACGAAGGCGATCGATGGTGGGCGCGGTCGCGTGCGGGTGGGCGATGGCGAATGGATCGCCAGCGGCCCTGATGCACCCGCCGGCACGCGCGTGCGGGTGATGGGTGTGCGTGACACCGCGCTTATCGTCGAACCCTTGCCGCTTCAGGAGCTTGCACCATGACCTTGTCACGCCGTGAGATATTGGCCGCCGGTGCCGGATCCGCGCTGCTCGCCGCCCTGCCCGCTGCGGCGCAGGCGACGTCCGACGACATGGCCAGGCTGGCCGCGCTGGCCGAGGAATGGCTGCGACTGGCGCCCGAGGCGGCGACGTCGCTGGGCATCGATACCGGTCCCCGCGCCGCGCTTCGCGGTCAAGTCACGATGCCGAACCGCGCCGGATACACGCAGCGCGTCTTCTGGCTGAAGGGCGCCATCGTCGTCCTGGAGGACGTCGTCAGACGCGGCATCGATCCGGCGGCGATCCGCACGGCGCAGGTCGCTCTCGCGGCGTATCGCACCTCTGCCGAGGGGTTCGACTTTCCTTACGGCGACGTGTCGGTCGCGGGGTGGCGGAACGGCCCCTACGTCGTCGCGCAGAATATGGGGTCGTATCTCGACACGCCGAAGTTCCTGGACGGGGACCACCCGGTCAAGACCGCGGCCGATGCCGACGCCTATCTCGCCCGTCTGTCGGCATGGCCGCTCCAGCTGAATTTCGAGACCGAACAGCTTGCGGCCGCCCGCGGACAAGGCGTCGTGGCCCCGGACTTCATCCTCGACAAGACACTGGCCGCCATCGGCATGACCCGCGCCGAGGCTCCGGCGCAGATGCTGGTGGTGACCTCCCTCGCGACGAAGGCGGCCGGCATTCCCGGCGACTGGCGCGCGCGGGCCGCGGCAATCGTCAAGGACAGGGTCATGCCTGCACTCGACCGGCAGATCGCCGAACTGAAGACGCACAGGGCGATGGCGAAGGGCGATGCCGGCGTCTGGGCGCTGCCGCAGGGGGACGTCTATTACGCCTGGGCGCTGCGCGCCGCGACGACAACGCGGATGACGCCGGAGGAGGTTCATGCCGAAGGACTTCGCCAGCACGCCGATTATCACCGGCAGATGGACGCCATCCTGACCGCGATGGGTCTGACCCAGGGGTCGGTCGGTGCGCGGA
>DASTEN010000052.1:0-23086 GCA_035709645.1 Sphingomonas sp. | reverse complement strand
ACTGCAACGCTGGGTCCGGTGACCGATACCGATCGATTCTGGGAAACGACGCCGCTCGCCAAGCTGGACCGCGCGCAGTGGGAAGCGCTGTGCGACGGATGCGGCAAATGCTGCCTCCACAAGCTGGAGGACGACGAAACGGGCGAACTGCTGCCGACGAACGTCGCCTGCCGCCTGCTGGACCGACGCATGGGCATGTGTTCGGATTACAAGCATCGTCACGCCTATGTCGCCGAATGCGTCCGGCTGACGCCGCGGCTGGTCGACGAACTCGACTGGCTGCCGACGACCTGCGCCTATCGCCTGCGCGGGGAGGGGCGAGCGTTGCCCGAATGGCATTATCTGGTCTGCGGCGATCGCGAGGCGGTACACGCCGCAGGCGAGTCGACGCGCGGATGGACCATCAGCGAGGACGACGCCGGCGATTTCGAGCATCATCTGGTCGAGCGGGAGCTGTGAGCGCGGACGACGTCGACGTCGTCCGTCATCCCCGCGCGCGACGGATGAAGCTGGCGTTCGACCCGACGAGCGGCCGGGTCCGATTGGTGCTGCCGGCGCGCGCGAAGCTGGCGATGGGGCTGGCGTGGGTCGAACAACAGCGGGCGTGGATCGCCGACCAACGGGCAAAGCTGCCCGAGGGGCGTCCGTTCGTGCCCGGCGCGATCGTTCCGGTCGGTGGCGAGGACGTCGAACTGGCCTGGAACGAAGCGGCCCCCCGATCACCGCGACGGATGGAGGGCCGTCTGGTCGTGGGCGGCCCGCGCGACGGGTTCGAAGCGCGCGTGGGGCGCTGGCTTCGGCGGGAAGCGTTGCGGGTGCTGGCGCTGGAAACCGCGGATTATGCCGCCAAGGCGGGGGTGTCGGTCGCCGCGGTCGGGGTGGGCGATACGCGATCGCGCTGGGGCAGTTGCGCATCGTCGGGCGCGATCCGGTACAGCTGGCGGCTGATCCTGGCGCCGGCCGCCGTTCGCCGCGCCACGGTCGCGCATGAAGTCGCCCACCGCATCCACATGAATCACTCGCCGGCCTTCCACGCCCTGGTCGCCGACCTGTTTGGTCGCGATCCGTCCCCGGAACGACGCTGGCTGAAGACCAACGGCGCGACGCTTCACTGGTTCGGGCGCAGCGCGTCCTGATCGCGGGCCAATGGCGGCGGGAGCTGCCGGACGGGCGCTTCACGTGGAGCATCGGGGCGGCGCTGCGGCGGCAGGTCGCGGGCATCGCGGGCATCCCGTGGTGGCGCACGGCCGGTCACGCGATCCAGCCAGTCCTGGTCCAGCCGCTGCTGTTCGGCATCCGGATCGCCGGTGTTCGGTGGCGGCGGGACATCGTCGTCGCCGCGCGGCTGCTGATCGACGACCGGCTCCGGTGGCAGCGGATTGCCATCCGCATCGACGAAGGCGCCGGCATCGGCGTTGCCGTAATAGGCCTCGTCGTCGGGTTCGAGCTGCCAGTCGGGCAGGGTGACCTGCGTATCGAACTGTTCGACCGGACGATTGGCGACCGCCTGGCGCATGAACGCGGCAAAGGCGCGCGACGGTGCGGTACCGCCCTGCAACCCGGGAATCGCCTTCGCATCGTCGCGGCCCATCCACACGCCGGTGGTCAACCCGCTGGAAAAGCCCAGGAACCACCCATCCTTGTTCGACGATGTGGTGCCCGTCTTGCCCGCGACCGGACGGCCGATCTGTGCCGCGCGCGCGGTGCCGGTGTTGACCGCGGTCTGCAACAGGTCGGTCATCTGCGCGGCGACCTGCGGCGATATCAGGACGCGGCTGGTATCGACCTGATGCTGATAGATCACCTGGTTGTTCGCCGTCACGCGGGTGATGCCATAGGGGGTCACCGCGACGCCCTTTTGCGAAATGCTGGCAAAGGCACGGGTCATGTCGATCAGGCGGACGTCGCTGGTCCCCAGCACCATCGACGGCTGGGTGTTGATCGGCGTGGTGATGCCGAACCGACGCGCCATGTCGGCGACGGTACCGAAGCCCACCTCCAGCCCCAGCTTCGCCGCGATCGTGTTGATCGAATAGGCAAAGGCGGTGCGCAAATCGATCGTGCCTGAGAATCGCCGCGAGGAATTGCGCGGGCTCCAGCCCTCGATCGTAACCGGTTCGTCGACGACCTGGTCGTCGGGCTTGCGCCCCGATTCCAGCGCGGCGAGGTACACGAACAGCTTGAAGGCGGAACCCGGCTGGCGCGTCGCCTGGGTCGCGCGGTTGTAGATCGACGCGACGTAATCCTTGCCGCCGACCATAGCACGAACCTCGCCACCGCGGTCGAGTGCGACCAGCGCACCCTGCGCCCCACCCGGCGTATTGGCGCGTATCGCGGCATCGGCGCTGCGTTGCATCGACAGGTCCAGCGTCGTCCATACCTCCAGCGGCTCGACCGTTTCGTCGATCAGCATCTCGAGCTGGGGCAGCGCCCAATCGGTGAAATAGCGAACCGAATTCTGCATCGGTTCGGGGGCAAGCTTCACGCTCTGGATATCGTCGGCGCCGATCTCTGCCGCGCCGGGGACGCCCTGCTGCTGCAACAGCCGCAGAACCACGCGCCCACGGTCGACCGCGGCCGATGCGTCTGCGGTGGGGGAATAGTTGCTCGGCGCCTTGACCAGACCGGCGATGATCGCGGCCTCGGGTAGGGTCAGGCTGCTCGCCGGGTGGCCGAAGAATTTCCGGCTGGCGGCGTCGATGCCGTATGCGCCACCACCGAAATAGGCCTTGTTCAGATACAGTTCGAGGATCTGGTCCTTCGTGAACTTGCGTTCCAGCGCCAGCGCCAGAATGCCCTCACGTACCTTGCGGCCGTACGAGCGGTTCGACGTCAGGAAGACGTTGCGCGCCAGCTGCTGGGTAATCGTCGACACGCCCGCCACGCGCCTGTCGCGTTCGAAGCTGACCTGGATGCCGCGCGCGATGCCGACCGGGTCGATACCGATATGGCTGTAGAAACGGCGATCCTCTACCGCGACCATGGCGTCGCGCATCGCCTCCGGAATCTGCGAATAGGGGATCCATTCGCCATAGCTCGGCCCCAGCGATACGATGACGGTGCCGTCGGCGGCGTGGACGCGGATCATCTGCCCGTTGGGCGACGATTTCAGCGTGTCGAAGCTGGGGAGCGACGCGCGCGCGGTGTAGATCGCGATCACCAGCGCGATCAGCCCCATCACCGCCGTCGTCAGGCCGATGGCGACCGTCCATTTGAGGATGCGGCGCCAGCGCGGGGGCTGCTTTGCGGGACGGCGGGTGCGGGGACGGTTGGCCATTGGGATCGGCTGAAGCGATTACGCGCTTAGCCAAGCCTGAACAAGCGTCCCTGCACTCTCACATCAGCCCTCGCGCGGGCGAAAGTCGAGGCTGACCGAATTGATGCAATAGCGCAGGCCCGCCGGTGGCGGACCATCGGGGAAGACATGGCCCTGATGCCCGTCGCAGGCCGCACAGCGGACTTCGACCCGGCGCATGCCGTGGCTGCTGTCGCTGTGTTCGGTCACCGCGTCCGGCGACACCGGCCGTGTAAAGCTCGGCCAGCCCGACCCGGAATCATATTTGTCGTCGCTGTCGAACAGTGGATTGGCACAACCTGCGCAACGATAGATGCCATCGGCCTTGTTGCCATCGTATTTGCCGGCGAACGCCCGTTCGGTGCCGGCTTCGCGCAGGACGTGATATTGCTCGGGCGTAAGTTTGCGCCGCCATTCGGCTTCGGACAGGGTGACGTGCTCCATGGACGCAAATGTGTGCGGCGCGTCCGCCTTCGTCAATGGTCCGGTTGGGTAATCCGCGTCAGTCGTGCGGCAAGGCGGGCAAGCCCTGGAAGGGGCGTCGCGGCCAGCAGCAGCCGCGCGCCTGCCGTGCGACCGGCAGCGGCGCGGATCGCGCCGGCGGCGGCAAGCGGGCGTGCGGCGCGTCGGGCGAAGGTGCGCTGATAGTCGACGGCCGGCACACCGCGTGCGACCGCATCGGCGGCGCTGACGCCACTGGCAACCGCGATGCCCAGGCCTTCCCCCGCCAGCGACGGGATGACCGCCGCCTGATCGCCCAGCCGATAGACGTCGTCGACCGTCGTCGCGGTGCGCCAGCCATAGGGCACGTTGGCGATCGCATCGATCGGCGCAGCAGGATCGAGCCGGTCGAGCCGGTCGGCCAGCAGCAAATTTTCGCGGGCGAGGGCGCGCAAAAGGGCGGCGGGATCGCCTGCGGCCTGCAACCGCGACCGCGCGACCGCCATGCAGAAATTGGCGTTGCCATCCTCCTGCACCGCAAGGCCCGCATAACCGCCGTCGAACAGATGCAGCTCGATCGCGTCGCCGATCGCCGGGGCAGCGGGCAGGCGCACACGGATGCCCAGGACCGGATCGGCATCGGGCGCCGCAGTGCGGCCTGCGCCGCGCAGGTCGTGCTTGCCGGTCGCGAGCAACAGCGCATCGCCGGTCACGCTGGCGCCGTCGCCCAGCCGCACCGAGCGCCCTTCCAGGGCCCGGATCGCGACGCCGCGTTCGATGCCGATGCCGAGTGCGGTAGCGCGGGCGAGCATCAGCGTGTCGAGCCGCGCGCGTGAGACGGCACGTGCGGGCGCGGGCAGGGCGGCTTCGGCCGTGCGGTCGCCCACACACACGCGGACGCGGGTAATGACGTTCGGATTGAGCGCGTCCGGCGCGATCCCCAGCCGCTCGACCGCCGCCAGGGTGCGCCAGCTCAGAAATCCGCCGCACAAGGCGTCGCCGGTCTCGCGAGTCCGCTCCAGGATGGTCGCGGCGATGCCGTGCCGCGCCAGCGCGATGGCGGCCGCGGTCCCGGCTGGGCCGCCGCCCAGGATCAGCGCCGGCGGTCGACGCATAGCCGGAACGGAAAGACGCGGCGCACGCGCGCGTCGGCAATGCCGGCCTCCGCCAGGATCGGCGCCCATTCGGCCGGGCGATAGCTGCGCGCGATCGACAGACGTCCGTCATGGCGGACGATGCGGTGCCAGTTAAACAGGCGCGCCAGCCAGGGCCAGGCGGCATAGGCAAAGCGATGGCGATGAAGGTCGTTGATCAGCCAGCCACGCCGCGCCTGCGCCTCCATGAACGTCAGGAAGGCGACGAGTTGACCGTGGCTCATGTGATGCGCGACCAGGCTGGAGACGATGGCGTCCCAGCCTTCGCCGGCCAGGTCGGCGTAGTCGCCGGTGCGATAGTCGATGGCGATGCCGGGCGGGGTATGCTCGCGAGCGGCGGGGGCACTCGACGGGTTGAGATCGATCCCGACCAGATCGACCGCGATGTCGCGCCGACGGGCCCAGCGCGCGATGCGCCGCAGCATGTCGCCATCGCCGAACCCGACATCGAGGATCCTGAGCGAAGTTGCGCCGCGCGACACTGTGTCGAGGAAGGACAAAGTGGGGCGCGCGGCCAGCGTCACCGTGTTGACCTGGGCCAGGTCGGCCAGCACCGCGGTGTAGTCCGCGGCCGGCAGGTCGGGGGCGTCCATCAGCTCTTCGGCCTGTGCGCGGACGGCGAGGGTCATGCGCTGTGGAATCCCAGACCCTCTGCCGCCAGTCCGGGGCCGAAGGCCAGTGCCACGCCGTGGGTGACGGGCCGGGCGAACATCCGCGCGAGCACGAACATCAGCGTCGCCGACGACATGTTGCCGTTGTCCCGCAGCACGCCGCGCGATTCGGCGAGCACCGCCTCGGGCAGGGCGAAGGCATGGGCGACGGCATCGAGGATCGAACGCCCCCCGGCATGGATCGCCCAGCCGTCGATCGTCGCGGGATCGCGCCCGCCGGTGGTGGCGCTGGCGAACGCCGGATCCGCCAGCCCAGCGGCGATCCGCGCCGGAACTTCGCCCGACAGGTGCATCGCAAACCCGCGATCGGTGATGTCCCAGCGGATCAGCGCGTCGGATTCGGGCAGGGTGGTGACGAACGGCGCATCCAGCGCCAGCCCACTGACATCGGCGGTCACCAATGCGGCCGCTGCCCCGTCGCCGAACTGCAGCATCGCCAGCAGCGGTTCGACGTCGTCGACCGCCTGCAGGTGCAGCGTGGACAGTTCGACGGTGACGACCAGCACGCGCGCGGCGGGTTCGGACCGTACGATATGGCGCGCGCTGCGCAGCGCGGTAATTGCGGCGTAGCAGCCCATGAAGCCGATCAACAGCCGCTCGACCGACGCGTCGAGCCCAAGCGTGCGGGCGATCCGCTGGTCGATCCCGGGCGCGACGAATCCGGTGCAGCTGGCGACGACCAGGTGTGTGATCCCGCGCAGGTCGGCGCGATGCGCCAGATCGTCGATCGCGCGCAGTGCCAGGGCTGGCGCCGCGTCGGCATAGATCGCCATGCGTGCCGCCGTACCGGGCAACACAGCGTCGGCGTAGAACCCGTCCGCGGCGACCGGTGAACCGCCGCTGTCGGTCGGCGGCAGCACCGACCAGCGGTGGTCGATCCCCGATCGCGCCGCCATGCGCGCGAACACGGCCGCGGTGCGCGGGTCGCTCAGCCGGCGTGCGGCCCAGTCGATGAAGGCTTGGTGGATGTCATGATCCGGGACGGCTGTCCCGATCGCGGCGATGTGCGCGGTGGCTGACGTAAAATCAGTCCTTCCAGGCCCACCAGAGTTGGGCCGGCGGCACGTTCCACCATTCCATCGCCTGATCGATGCGGTCGAAATGCGGGGTAAGGAAGTTCTTCACCCGCGGATTGAACTGATAGACCAGAAAGGCGCCGCCCGGCCGAATGGCGCGACGTGTCGCCGCCGCGATGGTTTCCCCCACGCCCGGCGGCAGCGTCGAAAAGGGCAGGCCCGACAGAATGAAATCGGCGGATTCGGCGCCATGGTCGCGCACGATCTGCTCGACGTCCGCCGCCGAACCGTGGACCGCGGAAAAGCGGGAATCGCGGATGCCGTCGCGCAGGTAACCGATGAAATCGGGGTTTGTGTCGATCGCGATCAACTGCGCATCGGGCGCCAGCCGATCGAGGATCGGGCCGCAAAAAGTGCCGACACCCGGACCATATTCTACGAACACCTTGCAATTCGCCCAGTCGACCGGCGCCAGCATCCGCGAAATCAGCTTGTCCGACGACGGCATCACCGATCCGACCATGACCGGGTGCTTCAGAAACCCCCTGAAAAACATGCCCCAGGGGGACAGTCGGCCGGCTTGGCGCTTTCGCAGGCGCGCCGCTGTCGTGGCCGAAGAGTTCATGGAATTTCCTGTAAGCAACCTAAAGTCCGGGCGCCGTGCGTTGCAAGTTTGGCGGCAGTTTGCAAGCACATGCGTAGCGGCGAAAACCGTCAGGGGCGGGGAAAGGTTGCGCTGCCGCGACCGTCCGACCAATCTGGCGCACGTGAACAGCCCGCGCCCCGCCCGCCTCGATCGTACCTTCGGCCTGATGTTCGCGGTGATGCTGGTGCTCGCGGCCGGCAACACCGCGCTGCAATCGGTGTTGCCCGCACTGGGCCGGTCGCTGCGCGTCGCCGACAGCGCGGTGGCGGCGGCGTTTTCGGTGTCCGCGCTCGCCTGGGTCGTCTGCGCGCCGCTCTGGGCCAATCGATCCGACCGCTATGGCCGGCGGACGATGGTGTTGCTCGGCCTGTCGGGCTTCGTCGCGTCGCTTGGGCTGTGCGGCCTGTGCCTGATGGCCGGAATCAACGGCTGGATCGGCGGTACGGCAGCGTTCGCGGCGTTCGTCGTCGGACGGATGCTGTACGGCATCTTCGGATCGGCGGCGCCGCCCGCGGTGCAGGCGATCGTCGCGGGCCGCACGACGCGCGACGAGCGGACGCGCGCGTTGGCGCTGCTCGCCTCCGCCTTCGGGCTGGGCACCATCCTGGGCCCGGCGATCGCACCCTATCTGGTCGTCGGACATGTCGGCGCGATCGAGATCGGCTTGGCCGGTCCCGCCTTTTTTGCGGTGTTGATCGGCGCGTCGATGCTGGCGGCGGTCGCGGTCATCCTGCCGCGCGACAGTTTCGGCGGACATGGCGCAGCCTCGGCCTATCCCTCGATCGGCGGCCAGCCGACCGGCGCCAGCGTCACCGCCGCGACCAGCGCACCGGGCGAACGGGTCGGCTATTTCGACCAGCGAATTCGCGTTTGGGTCATCATCGGCCTGGTCATGGGGCATGCGCAGGCGATGACCGGGCAGGCGATCGGATTTCTGGTCATCGACCGCCTGAATCTGCCGCCCGTCGAAGCGCTGCAACCGACCGGGCTGGTGCTGATGATGGGGGCAGGGGCGGCGCTGCTGGTGCAATGGGGCCTTATTCCGCTGCTCGACCTGAAACCGCGCGCGTTGGTGACGATCGGGCTGATCGTTTCGGCGGTCGGATGTGCGGCGACCGGGCTGGCCACGACCCTTTACGGGATCGCGACGGGCTATGCGCTTGCCGCGATGGGCTTCGGGTTCGTGCGGCCGGGGTATACCGCGGGATCATCGCTGGCGGTCGGCGCGGACGCTCAAGGGTCCGTCGCGGGCAAGATCACGTCGGTCAACGGCGCGTCGTTCGTGCTGGGCCCGTCGATCGGGGTTGGACTGTACGAACTGTCGCGGCCGCTGCCGTATGTCACGGCAGCGGCCGCCCTCGTCCTTCTGTTCGGCTACGCCGTCGTCAGTCTGCGCCCTTCGGCCCGCGACCTTTGAGCGACCCGGGCGAGACGAAGCCGATCGGCTGGATCGCCACCGCATCCTGCTTCAGCCGCGCCGACATCGCGCGATAATCCTCCTCCATTTCGGGCGTCACCGACGCACGCGATTCGCCCAGCGCCTTTTCGAAATCGGCCATGGTCACATGCGCGGCCGCCAACGATCGGCGGATCGCGATCAGACCGGCCCGGCGGACGACATCCTCAAGGTCGGCGCCGGTGAAATGATCGGTCCGCCGCGCGATTTCGGCAAGGTCGACGTCGGCGTCGAGCGGCATCTTGGTCGTCTGGATGCGCAGGATGCGTTCGCGCCCGCCCGAATCGGGTACGCCGACATAGATCAGCTCGTCGAACCGCCCCGGGCGCAGCAACGCGGGATCGATCAGGTTCGGCCGGTTGGTCGCGCCGATCAGTACGACCGACTGCAGTTCCTCCAGCCCGTCCATCTCGGCCAGGATGGTGTTTACCACCCGTTCGGTCACCTGCGGCTCGCCCAGCCCACCGCCGCGTGCGGGGACGAGCGAATCGAGCTCGTCGATGAACACGAGGCACGGCGCGACCTGTCGTGCGCGGGCGAACAGCCGCGCGATCTGCTGCTCGCTCTCGCCATACCATTTGCTCAACAGGTCGGACGATTTCGCCGCGATGAAGTTCGCCTCCGCCTCGCGCGCGACCGCCTTGGCGAGCAATGTCTTGCCGGTGCCGGGCGGGCCATACAGCAGGAAGCCCTTGGCCGGGCGGATGCCGAGGCGGCGGAAGGCATCGGGGTCCTTCAGCGGCAGCTCGACGCCTTCCTTCAGCCTCTCCTGCGCGTCGTCCAGGCCGCCGACGTCGTCCCAGCGGACGGTTGGCGCCTGGACCATGACTTCGCGCATCGCCGATGGCTGGACACGCTTCAGCGCCTCCATGAAATCGTCGCGGCTGACCGACAGCGTATCGAGCACGTCGGCCGGGATACTGCGATCCTCCAGGTTCAGGCGCGGCATGATCCGCCGGACCGCCTCGATCGCCGCCTCACGCACCAGTGCGGCCATGTCGGCGCCGACGAAGCCGTGGGTGGTACGGGCCAGCTCGTCCAGGTCGACGCCCTCGCCCAGCGGCATGCCGCGGGTGTGGATGCCCAGGATCTCGCGACGTCCGCGCTGGTCGGGC
Source organism: Sphingomonas sp. (assembly GCA_035709645.1). GTDB lineage: Bacteria > Pseudomonadota > Alphaproteobacteria > Sphingomonadales > Sphingomonadaceae > Sphingomonas. Next base: position 13,292 of record DASTEN010000052.1, on the reverse strand, counting down.
ACGCCGATGACGATCTCGCGGTCGAACCGGCCCGGCCGGCGCAGCGCTTCGTCGATCGCTTCGGGACGGTTCGTCGCGGCGATGATGACGATGTTCGCGCGCGCCTCCAGCCCGTCCATCACGGTCAGCAGCTGGGCGACCAGGCGCTTCTCGGCCTCGCCCTGCACGCGGTCGCGCTTTGGGGCGATCGAATCGATCTCGTCGATGAAGACGATCGACGGGGCGTTGGCGCTCGCTTCCTCGAACACCTCGCGCAGCTTCTTTTCCGATTCGCCGTACGCCGACCCCATGATCTCGGGACCGTTGATCAGAAAGAAACTGGCATCCGATTCGTTGGCGACGGCGCGGGCGAGGCGGGTCTTGCCGGTCCCGGGCGGGCCATGAAGCAGCACACCCTTGGGCGGATCGACGCCGAGGCGCTGGAAGAGTTCGGGGTAGCGCAACGGGAGTTCGACCATCTCGCGCAGCTGGTCGATAGTCGAGGCCATGCCACCCAGGTCGTCGTAGGTGACGTCGGCGCGCCGCGACTCCTTCGGCTCCTCGTAATCGGCGCGCAGCTCGATCTCTGTGTTTTCATCGACGTGGACGATGCCCTTCGGCGTGGTCGACACCACGCCCATACGGATTTCCTGCAACGCATAGGCAGGGGCATTCAGCATCTGTGCGATGTTGGGCGGCAGGTCGCCGCCGGCGACGCGTTGCTGGCCGACCGTCGCGACGGTGTCGCCGGCACACAGCGGGCGCCCGATGAAACTGCGCTTCAGGGCGGCGGGATGGCCTTGCAGACGAACGTTCTTCGCTGCGGGTGCGAAGACGACGCGCGTCGCCGGCTTCGATTCGCCTTTGCGGATTTCGACGAAATCGCCTGACCCGACGCCGGCGTTGGCGCGCTGCAGACCATCGATCCGCAGGATTTCCAGCCCTTCATCCTCGGCATAGGGCAGCACGGCACGCGCCGGCGTCGTCCGCTTCCCGACGATCTCGATAACGTCGCCCTGCGTCACGCCCAGCGCCGCCATCAAGGTCCGCGGGATATGCGCCAGGCCGCGACCCGAATCCTCGGGTCGCGCATTAGCCACCTGAAGCTTGCGGGTCGGTACGTCGTCGTCGGCCATGCGGGCCCCTCCCAATCATCCTGAACGTCGGAAAGCGCGCGAGATAGGAAGCAGGTTCCAGCAGCGCGAGGGGGCGGGGGTGGGTACCGTCACGACGCTGACTTGAACGCCGGTTACATCGCCGATTCGCCAGACCAAAAAAAAAGGCCGATCCAAAGGGACCGGCCGGAAAGTTTTAGGAGAGGATGCCTGAAAGGCCTGCTCTATTTGCGGTGCAGCAGCTCATTGTGCAAGTGCGAAAGAAAACGTTTGGATTGCAATTTTTGCAATCGTGATACCGGTTACAGATGCAGTTTTGACAAATCAGGTTGGTGCAATGCACAATTCGAATCATGCGTAGGCTGCCGCCCCTGACCGCGATCGAAGCTTTCGTCCAGGTAGCGCGTCTGGGATCGATCAAGGCCGCGGCTGAGGAACTCGCGCTGTCGTCGCCCGCGCTAAGCCGCCGCGTCCAGGCACTGGAACGCTTCATCGGCAAGCCGCTGTTCGAGCGTCGGCATCAGGCGTTGAAGCTGAATGCGGACGGCGAACGGCTGTTGCAGAACATCGCGCCCGCACTCGACACCATGTCCGACGCGGTGGAGGCAATGACCAGCGGGGTGGAGCTGCTGCGCCTGAGACTGGGCGTGTTGCCGCTGTTTGCGACCCAACGGCTGTTGCCGCGGCTGGGCGAATTGAAGCGGCGGCATCCCGAACTGCATCTCGACGTCGATACCGGGGGGCATGGAACGACGCGTCTGGGCGACGGGCTGGATGCCGCCATTGTCATCGCACGCGAGGTCGACCCGATGCTGTACGCGCGCCGGCTTGATCGCAACCGGGTCTACGTGATCGGGCACCGCGCGCTGATCGAGGGGCCGAATCCGGTGACGCGCCCCGAACAGATGAGCGGGATGACCGTACTGCTCCACCGCGACATGCCCGAGACATTCAGCGAATGGCGCGCAGCAGCCGGGTTTCCGACGCTCGAGCCGCTGGCATTCGACTATTTCGATTCGGGTTCGCTGATGCTGGAGGCGGCCGCACAGGGGCTGGGCGTCGCATTCATGCTCGAATCGCACTACGAGGCGGCGCACGACAGTCGGCTGGTCCAGTTGTTCGGCATCATCGTCGAGAGCGACTACAGCTACTGGTTCGCCTGCCGGCCGCGCGCCCTGCAGACGCGACCGGTGCGCCTGTTTCACGATTGGCTGGTGGAGACGGTCGCGGCGGATTGAACCGTCACACTATCGGGACAGATCACGCTGCTTCCTCCCCTGCAAGGGGAGGGGGACCATGCGAAGCATGGTGGAGGGGTGTCCCCCATCGCGAGGTTACTCGACCGCCTCCACCCGGACGCACCTCCGTCAGGCCTTCGGCCTGCCATCTCCCCTTGCAGGGAAGGATCATCACTCGGGATAAGCCGGGCGTTCAGGCGGCCGCGTCGTCCGCGTCGAGGCCATAGGCGGTGTGCAAAACACGGACGGCCAGTTCGGTCTCGTCCTCGTGGATCAGGACCGATACCTTGATCTCCGACGTGGTGATCGCCTGGATGTTGATGCCGCGTTCGCCCAGCGTCGTGAACATCTTGGACGCGACGCCGGCGTGGCTGCGCATGCCGACGCCGACGACCGAAATCTTGGCGACACGCGTGTCGTGCACCAGGCTCTCGTACCCGATGTCCGCCTTGGCCCGGCCCAGCACGTCCAGACTCTTGGCCAGATCCGACGACGGCACCGTGAAGGTCACGTCGGTCGATGCGGGCGTCCGTCCGGTCGAATGCGCGATGTTCTGCACGATCATGTCGACGTTGATGTTCGCATCCGCGAGCGGCGCGAACACCCCGCCGACCGAACCGGGCTTGTCGGGGACAGAAGTCAGCGTGATCTTCGCCTCGTTCTTGTCGTGGGCGATGCCGGTGATGAGCTGGCGTTCCATGGCTTCCACTTCCTCTTCGCCGACGATCATCGTCCCCGGCAGCGTGTCGGCGGCCGGTGCGTCGTCGTCGACGAACGACGACAGCACCTGCACACGGACGTTTTCCTTCATCGCCAGCCCGACCGAGCGGGTCTGGAGCACTTTTGCGCCCACGCTGGCGAGTTCGAGCATCTCTTCGTAGGTCACGCGCTTCAGTTTGCGCGCACGCGGCACGATCCGCGGGTCGGTGGTGTAGACGCCATCGACGTCGGTATAGATGTCGCACCGATCCGCCTTCAACGCTGCCGCCATCGCGACCGCCGACGTGTCGGATCCCCCCCGGCCCAGCGTCGTCACGCGTTCGCCGGCGGCCAGGCCCTGGAACCCCGGAATGACCGCCACTTCGCGGGTCGCCATCGCGGCGAGCACGCCCGCCGTCTCGATATCGCCGATCCGGGCGGAGGCGTGGCCATCCGAGGTGCGGATCGGCAATTGCCAGCCGAGCCAACTGCGCGCGGGTACGCCGATCGCCTGCAGCGCGATCGCCAAGAGACCGGAGGTGACCTGTTCGCCGGCGGACACGACGACGTCATATTCGCGTGCATCGTACAGCGGGCTGGCTTCGCGGCAGAAGCCGACCAGCCGATCGGTTTCGCCCGACATGGCCGACACGACGACCGCAACGTCGTTGCCGGCGGCCCATTCGCGTTTCACGCGATTGGCGACGACGCGGATGCGTTCGATCCCGGCCATCGACGTGCCGCCGAACTTCATCACGATCCGTGCCATATGCGTGCTCGATCTGCCCCTTGGACCTCAGAGTGCGCGCCTGATAGGAGTGCGTCATGTCCGACGCAACCGTATCAACCGTGACGATCGACCCGCGCGAGGCCGCGCATTTCGGCAGGCTCGCCGCCGACTGGTGGAACCCCAAAGGCACGTCGGCGATGCTCCACCGGCTGAACCCGCCGCGTCTGGCCTATCTGCGCGAGCGGGTCGACGCGCATTGGGATGGCGACAGCGCGACGTTCACGCCGCTCGGGGGCAAACGCGCGCTCGATATGGGGTGCGGTGCGGGCCTGCTCAGCGAACCGCTGGCGCGACTGGGCGCGGCGGTCACCGCGGTCGATGCCGCGCCCGAGAATATCGGCGCGGCGCGCGCGCATGCCGCCGCGGTCGGCCTGACGATCGACTACCGCGTCGGCACGACCGATGCGGTGGCGGGCGAGACGTTCGACCTGATCGTCAGTTTCGAAGTGATCGAACATGTGCCCGATCCCGCGGCCTTCGTCTCGGCGCTGGCTGGCGCTCTGGCGCCAGGCGGGCTGCTGTTGTTGTCGACGCCCAACCGCACGCCGCTATCGAAGCTGGCAATGATCACCATCGCCGAGGGCATCGGCCAAATCCCGAAGGGCACGCATGACTGGGAGAAGTTCCTGACGCCCGACGATCTGGGCGGTCTGCTCACGCGCGCCGGATTGCGCGTGACCGATACCCGGGGGCTGTCGTTTTCGCCCGCCGCCGGTTTCCACCTGAGCGACAACACCGCACTCGATTATTTCATCGCCGCGGTCGCCGCCTGACGGCGATGATCAGGGCGAGCGCGAGGACTGCCAGGTCGGCGACGCCCGCCTTGACGGGGGCTTCGTCCGGCACCGCCGGGGTAGCGGCCTCACCGGCGACGTGGCGTTCCAGCTCGGCGTTCAGTTCCGCGCCCAGCAGGAAGACATAGGCGCTCAGCCACAGCCAGGTCAGAAGCACGATCACCGCCGACAGCGAACCATAGGTCGCGCCATAGTTGCCGAAATTGGCGGCGTAGAGCCCGAACCCCGACGTGCCGCCGAGCCACAGGACGGTCGCGCCGAGCGATCCCGGCGACAGCCAGACGAAGCGGGGCTGCGGCCTGGCCGGACCGACCCGGAACAGCACCGCGGCGGCGGTCAGTACCAGTGCGGCCAGGATCGCGTAGCCGATCAGGCGGATCAGGATGAGCAGGATCGTCGGCGCGCCGGGGATCAGCCCTTCGAGAAACCCGATCATCGCCGTCGCCAGCATCGCCAGGAACACCAGTGCCACGCCGACCAGTACGACGCCGACATACAGGGCATTCAGGCGCACGAATCCGCGCGTTTCGCGAACGTCGTTGGCGACGTTCAGCCCGGCCACCACCGCCGATGCGCCTTTGGTCGCGCCGTACAGCGCCAGGACGATCGCAAGGCCAAGGCCCAGACCCTGTTTGCCTTTCGATGATTCGACAACGGTCAGCAGCTGATCGGTCACGACCGATGCCGCCTCGCGCGGGAGCATTGCGAAGATCGCACTGATGTTGCGCTGGACGGTTTCGCCATCGGCGAACAGGCCATAGCTCAGCACGATCGATGCCAGCAGCGGCACGATCGCGGCAAAGGCGTAGAAGGCGACGCCGGCCGCGATGATCGCGACATTATTGTCCCCGGTCCGCGTCCACGTCCGCTTCAGGATCGCGAACCAGCCTTCCTTGGGTACCGCAAACGGCGATGGCGCGGCGATGCCCGCGGTGTCGTCGGCATGGATCATCGCTGCCCCCTTTCGCCTGTCCAACCGACGAACGGCCGGTTCGTGCCGTCAGAACAGGCGACCGCCGTTCGGAACCGGCACGCTGGGCGAAACCAGCACCACCTTGCCATCGGCGTCGGGGAAGCCGAGCGTCAGCACCTCGCTCATCACCGGGCCGATCTGGCGCGGCGGGAAATTGACGACGGCGGCGACCTGACGCCCGACCAGCTCCTCCAGCGTGTAATGTTCGGTGATCTGCGCCGACGACGTCTTGGCGCCGATCGTCTCGCCGAAATCGATGGTCAGTCGGTACGCGGGCTTGCGCGCTTGGGGGAAGGGCTGCGCCGCGACGATGGTGCCGACGCGGACGTCGACCGCCAGGAACTGGTCGAAGCCGATCTGCGGCGCGGCGGGGGCGGTGCTGTCGTGGGTCATGTGCATGGTGGTCGGTCTGTTGCCATGCCGACGTCCGATCGCCTACCCCCGGCGGCCATGGCCGACATCCGCCTTCATCCGAGCTGGAACGCCGCGCTCCGGACCGAATTCGACCAACCGTACATGATCGCGCTGGAGCGGTTTTTAGCGGACGAGCAGGCGGCAGGGGCGACGGTCTTTCCGCCGCCGGCCGACCGGTTCGCCGCACTCGCGCTTACGCCACCCGACGACGTGCGCGTCGTGATCCTGGGACAGGACCCGTACCACGGCGCGGGGCAGGCGCATGGCCTGTGCTTTTCGGTCCGTCCCGGCGTTCGCGTGCCGCCCAGCCTGGTCAACATCTACAAGGAGATGGAGAGCGACCTGGGCATTCCGCGAGCCGATCATGGGTATCTGCGCCACTGGGCGGAACAGGGCGTGCTGCTTTTGAACACGACGCTGACCGTCCGGATGGGCAGTGCCGCATCGCATGCGGGCCGCGGGTGGGAACGCTTCACCGACGCCGTGATCCGCCGCGTCGATGCCGGGCCGCACCCGGTCGTGTTCCTGTTGTGGGGCGCCCATGCGCAGAAGAAGGCGGCGTTCGTCGATGCGACCCGCCACTGCGTCCTTCGCAGCGCCCATCCATCCCCCCTGTCGGCACGCGGGGGATTCTTCGGGTCGCGACCCTTTTCGCGGGCGAACGCTTTCCTTGCCGAACATGGGCGCGGTACGATCGATTGGGCCTTGCCAGCCATCGGCGGACGTGGTTCAAATTCGGTCTGACATAGATCAGGCGGCTTGGTAAGCGTCTGTTCTGAGAGGAATTTGTATGGCGTTCAGGCGTTTCGGGGCGGCAGCCTCCATTCTCGCGATGCTCAGTGCGTGCGGTGGTGGCGGGGGCAGCGGGACGGGCAGCGTCTCGGGGCCGTTCACCTCCGGCCCGTCGCCTTCGCCCACGCCGACGACCAGTCCGATCCCCACGGCGTCGACCGGCTGTTCGCTGCGCGAACGCCAGGACTGGGTCGCCGCGCAGATGCGCGAATGGTATCTGTTCCCTGAAACCCTGCCGGCCAACCAGGATCCATCGGCCTACACCACGCTCGACGGGTACCTCGACTATCTGACGGCGACCGCCCGCAGCCAGCGCCGCGACCGCTACTTCACCTATGTGACGTCGATCGCGGCGGAGAACGCCTATTACGCATCGGGCGAGACGGCCGGATTCGGCTTCCGCCTAGGGCTCGATTCGAACGCGCGGCGCCTGTTCGTCACCGAATCGTTCGAAGGCGCGCCGGCGCTGAACGCCGGGATCGACCGCGGTGCCGAAATCGTCGCGATCGGCACGACCGCGGCCAACCTGCGCACGGTCAGCGACATCTTCGGCGGCGGCGGGTCCGCTGCGCTGAACGACGCGCTCGGCCCCAACACGACTGGTACCACCCGCCTGTTGCGCATCCGCAGCCTGAACGGCACGACCAGCGACGTATCGGTCACCAAGACCGATTTCTCGCTGACGCCGGTGTCGAGCCGCTATGGCTACAAGATCATCGACGATGGCGGGAAAAAGGTCGGCTACGTCAATCTGCGGACGTTCATCTCGACCGCCGATGCCGGCCTGCGCACGGCCTTCGCCGCGTTCAGGACGGCCGGCGTCACCGAAGTGATCGTCGACCTGCGGTACAATGGCGGCGGGCTGGTTTCGGTCGCGGAGACGTTCGGCAACCTGCTCGGCGCGAACCGGTCGACGAGCGAAGTCTTCAGCTACACGACGTTCCGGCCGGAAAAGTCGTCGAACAATTCGACCAGCTATTTCGCACCGCAGCCCCAATCGATCGCGCCGACGAAAATCGCCTTTATCGGCATGGGCGGCACGGCGTCGGCCAGCGAACTGGTGATCAATTCCTTCATCCCGTACCTCGGCGCCAACGTCGCTCTGGTCGGCACCAACACCTATGGCAAGCCGGTCGGCCAGATCGCGCTCGATCGGCCGAATTGCGACGATCGCCTGCGGGTGGTCGCGTTCGCAACGCAGAACCGCGACCGGTCGGCTTCCTATTTCGACGGACTGGCATCGACGGTGCAGCGGACCTGTGCCGCGGTCGACGACATCAGCTATCCGCTGGGCGACGCGCGCGAATCGTCGGTCGCCGCGGCGCTGAACTTCCTCGGCGGGCGGACGTGTACCCCGATCTCGGCATCGGCGGCAGCGTCGGGGACCGGCACGATGACGACCGCCCGGCGGTCGACGATGTCGGGCGAAACCGAATTGCTGACGCCCGATCGTCCCGACACCGTTCAGCGTGAGGTGCCCGGAGCCTTCTGACGCGTGCGGCCGATCACCGGAACAGGCAGGTCACGCCGGCCCACAGCGCGGTGACCCGCGCCGTCTTGCCCGGGCCATCCAGCAAGCCACCCATGTCGCCCGCGGCGAATTCGGTGCCCAATGTGCTTTCGGGGAAGCTGACCGCATAGGCGCCTTTGAGCTCGGCGCGGGTCGACCCCGGTCCGATTCCGGACATCGTGGCGATCTTGCCCGTGCCGGCGCGATCGACCGACCAGCCGACGAAACGATCGTCCTCGAATTGCAGGGTCAGCCCGTCGCCGAAGCGGGCATAGGCCAGCGGCCCGGCGCCGCATTCGGCGTTCGTGCCCGTTTGCGGGGAACCACGGCGTGCCAGCGCGGACAGGACGTCGCTGCGCGGTGTGCCGAACGCGATCGGGCGAGCCCGGCCGCTGACCGGATCGACCAGGCGCAGGCCGTCTCCATCGATCGCCAGCGCGGGCGCCTGCGCCGCCGGAGTGGCGGTCGGCATCGGCGTCGGGGTTGGTTTTCCGGATTCGGCCGCAGCGTTTGTCGGCGAAGCGGTCTTCGTGCGGTCAACGGGGGTGGGGCCGCAGGCTGCCACGCCGGCGGCGACCATGATGACGATCGGTATACGCATCCGGCGTCTCCTTCGCCCCGCATAATGGCGCGGGTTCGATCCCCGCGGCAATGCCTGCGACGGCCCGGAATCAACTCTTTAGCGCAGACTGTCACTGCGGGCATGGCGCCGCGTGCAAGGCGGACAGCCGAAAGCCCCGATGGCCGAAACCACCGGGGCTCTGTCCCTGTATCGGGCGTGGCGCCTGTCAGGGGGGTGACGCCACCCCCGCTAGGACGGGACCTGCTTAGCGCAGTAGCTGGAGGACCGACTGCTGGCTCTGGTTGGCCTGGCTCAGCATCGCGGTCGACGCCTGGCTGAGGATCTGGGCCTTGGCGAGCGCTGCGGTTTCCGCCGAGTAATCGGTATCCTCGATGCGGCTGCGGGCGTCGCTCAGGTTGGTGATGTTCGTGTTCAGGTTGTTCACGACCGATTCCAGGCGGCTCTGCGAGGCGCCGAGCGTCGCACGCTTGGTCGACACGAACTTCAGGGCGTCGTTCGCCGCGGTGATCGTCGTGTTGGCCTTCGTCGAGTCGGTCACGTCCATCGCACCGGTGTCGATATTGCCGCCCGTCGAAGTGGTGATGGCGGTGAAGTCGAGGTTGACGGTCGTGTTGGCGTTCGCGCCGACCTGCACGGCAACCGTCCCGCTCGAACCGGCCGAACCGTTGAACAGCTTCACGCCGTTGAATTCGGTGTTTGAGAGGACATCGCTGATCTGCGACTTCAGCTGCGACACTTCCGAGTTCAGGTTGGTGCGGTCGGCGGTGCTGTAGGTCTGCGACGCGGACTGGACGGCCAGTTCGCGGACACGCTGCAGCATGTTGCCGACTTCTTCCAGCGCGCCTTCGGCGGTCTGCGCCATCGACATGCCGTCGTTGGCGTTGCGGATCGACTGGCTCATGCCCTTGATCTGCGAGGTCATCGAGCTGGCGATGGCGAGGCCGGCGGCGTCGTCCTTCGCCGAATTGATGCGCTTGCCGGTCGACAGGCGTTCCATCGAGGTCGAGAGCGCCGCAGTGGCCTTGCTCGAAGCGGTTGCGGCGCGAAGCGAAGCGAGGTTGGTACCGATGACAGTCATATCGAATCTCCTTGTCAGCGACGATCCCGCCACCCCCCCTTGCTGCGGAAGTTCGAGCCGTCGACAGTGTTAACGGCCGCCCATCCGCGACTTTTAGAAAGAATTTTCGCGGGCGGCGGTTCGGCGGCGCGGTGCACCGTTTTCGCCCGTCAAATGCCCCTACGCGCAGGGAAAACGACCCCGGCGCGCGATACGCGTGGACGGGCGCGCGGAAGACAGGGGCAAAAAATTGCCGGCAAGCCGCGGCATTTTACCGGCCGTTAACCATTCATGCCGCATTCCCCATCGTGTTCAGGGGAATCTTCACGTCATGGTCTCACTCTTTCCATCGGCTGCGGTGCTGCGTCAGAAGTACGCGCTGGTATCGGGCATGCGGGCGCAGGGTTTTGCGATCGGATCGTTCGAGACCGGTCGGCCGACGCCCGGCGACCTGTTCCTGATTGCGGATGGGGAAACCCCGCCGATCGCCGGACGGACGCTGGTGATGGGCGAAGGCGCCCCCCGCGCGGTGCCGTTCCGCGACGGCAATCCGGCACGGCTCAGCTTCGATGCGCAGGACGCGGCGATCGGTGCGGGCTTTGCCGCCGCCATGCTGCGCCCCGGCGCGCCGGTCGCCGCCGATCCCGAAAGCCTGGCGCTGTACACCCTGGCCGAACGGATCGCCGCCAGCGACATCACCGTGCTGATCAACGGCCCGACCGGCACCGGCAAGGAAGTGCTGGCCCGCGCGATCCACACCAACAGCCCGCGCGGCAACGGTCCGTTCATCGCGATCAACTGCGCGGCGCTGCCCGAAACGATGCTGGAGGCGATGCTGTTCGGCCATGTGAAGGGCAGCTTCACCGGGGCGTCGTCGGGTGGCGACGGTTTCTTCCGCGCGGCGAACGGCGGTACCCTGCTGCTCGACGAAATCGCCGAGATGCCGATCGGGCTGCAGGCCAAGCTGCTGCGCGCGCTGCAGGAACGCGAAGTCGTGCCGATCGGCGCGACCACGCCGGAAAAGATCGACGTCCGCGTCATCGCCTGCGCCAACCGCGATCTTCAGGCCGAAGTCGCCGCCGGCCGCTTCCGCGCCGACCTCTACTACCGCCTGTCGGTCTTCCCGCTGTCGACCCGTGCGCTGGCCGATCGCCGCGACGACATCCCGGCGCTCGCCGCTGCGATGATCGTCCGCCATGGCACCGATCGGGCGGAACTGCCCTGGATCGCGCCCGATGCGCTCGAGATGCTGGTCGCCCACGACTGGCCGGGCAACGTCCGCGAGCTGGAAAACGTCATCCAGCGCGCGATGCTGCTGGCGCGCGGCGACCGGATCGAACTGACCGACATCATCTTCGATCGGCCGACGCCGGCTGCGCCGATGATGACGATGCAGACCGTCAGCAACGACGACGAACCGCAGACGGGCGATCACAAGACCTTGGGCAAGGTCGTGCAGATGAGCGAATTCGCGGCGATCCGCGAGACGTTGGCGGCTTGCGGCGGCAGCCGCATGGAAACCGCCCGGCGGCTCGGCATTTCCGAGCGAACGCTGCGCTATCGTCTGGCGAAGGCGCGCGAGCAGGGCGAGGAAATCGCCGCCCCGCATAGCCGGAGTGCCGCACTGTGAGCGTCGGTCCCGTCGGCGGTGCCATGGGCATCGACCGGGTGATGGCGCTGCGCAGCCAGATCCTGGAACGCAACCAGGCGCTGGCCCGCGCGGCCGACAGCGGCAACCCGTCCGCCGCCACCGAAACCACGCAAGCCGCAAAGCCGACCAGCTTTGCCGATACGCTGGGCGATGCGCTGAAGAGCGTGAACAAGGCCCAGACGCAGGCCAGCGAGCTGAGCGCGCAATATGAACGCGGCGAAACGGTCGACATCGCGAAAGTGATGCTCGCCCGCCAGCAGGCGTCCGTCGGCTTCGAAGCCACCCTTCAGGTCCGAAACAAGCTGCTGTCGGCTTACAAGGACATCATGAGCATGCCGGTGTAATCCATGGCTACGCAACTCATTCCCTCGCCCGGCGCCGTGCCGACCGAACCGCGGTTCGCCAACCCGCTGAAGCAGGTTGCCGGATTCATGGGCCAGCCTGCGGTCAAGCGCAGCCTGCCGCTGATCTTCCTGGTCGGGCTGATCGCCGCCGCCGCACTTGCGTGGGCGACGCTCCGGACGCCGCCGCAGAAGGTACTGTTCGGCGGTCTGGCCGATGCCGACAAATCGGCGGTCGTCCAGGCGCTCGACACCGCCAACATCGCCAACGGCGTCGACGGGTCGGGCAACGTCACCGTCGCGGAGGAGGATTATCACAAGGCGCGGATGCTGCTGGCGGGGCAGGACCTGCCGAAGGCGGCGCCGGGGGGTTACGCGCTGCTCGACCAGTTGCCGATGGGCGTCAGCCGCGCGGTCGAGGGCGAACGCGTCAAGCAGGCGCGCGAAACCGAAATCGCGCGGTCGATCGAGGAAATCGACGTCGTGGCCGAGGCTCGCGTCCATCTCGCGACGCCCGAATCGACCGTGTTCGTCCGCGATCGCGCGGCACCGACCGCATCGGTCGTCGTGAAGTTGCAGCCGGGCCGCGTCTTGAGCGACGCGCAGACCCGGTCGATCATCAACCTGGTCGCCGCATCGGTGCCGGGAATGAAGCCCGACGCCGTGACGATCGTCGACCAGATGGGGACGCTGCTCAGCACCTCCGACGGATCGAGCGCCACCGGTGAGGCGGACAAGCGTATCGCCATGCAGCGCCAGGTCGAGGACAAAGTGAAGGCGCAGGTCGCGCAGTTGCTGACCCCGCTGGTCGGCGCCGGCAACTTCACCGCCGAGGTGCAGGCCGACATCAATTTCGACGAAACCCAGGCGACCCGCGAAAGCTATGAGAAGCAGGGCGCGCTGCGTGCCGAACAGGGCGCATGGACCGGCAACCAGCCGAACGCCGGCCCTCCGGGTGGTATTCCGGGCGCGCTGAGCAACCAGGCGCCTGCCGCGTCGACGCTGACCACGCCCGCCAACGGCGCGACCCAGCCGCCGCCAAACGGCCAGACCCCTGCCGGCCCGGTGACCGATGCGATGAAGCAATCGGACAGCTTCACCCGCAATTACGATCTGGGTCGCGAAGTGTCGGTGACGCGCAACGCACCGGGCAGCGTCCGCCGCCTGTCGGTCGCCGTCCTGCTGCGCGAACCCGACAAGGGGCGTCGCACGGCGCTGGAAATCCAGCAGATCACGGGGCTGGTCCAGGCCGCGGTCGGCTACAACGCCCAGCGTCAGGACCAGGTGCAGGTCATTTCCAAGAAGTTCACCGGTGCGGCGACCGAGGGTGTCGAGGCGCCGGCCTGGTACCAGGCC
>DASTEN010000051.1:0-5153 GCA_035709645.1 Sphingomonas sp. | reverse complement strand
TAGGGTCATGCGCCATGCAACCGCTCCCCGCCGCCTGGGCCGCCCATCTGTCGCGCGACCGACGCCGGTCGGCGCACACCGTGCGCGCCTATCAGGCGACGGCCGAACGGCTGATGCGGTTTCTGGAGCGCCATCGCGGCGAGGCAGTCGATCGCAATGCGCTGACGACCGTCACCTCCGGCGACCTGCGCGCTTTCCTCGCCCAGCGGCGCACCGAAGGCCTCACCAACCCATCTGCCGCGCGCGAATTATCGGCGGTACGCGGGTTTCTTGCCTGGGCCGGGGCGGACGCGCCTCGGTTGAAGGGGCCGAGGGTCAAGAAGGGCGTGCCACGCCCAATCGCGCCGGACGAGGTCGTGGCCTTGGCCGAGGACGTCGCCGACGACGCGCGCGAACCCTGGATCGCCGCGCGCGACTGGGCGGTGCTGATGTTGCTCTACGGCGCAGGCCTGCGCATCGGCGAGGCGCTGGCGTTAACTGGCGCCGCGCTGCCGATGCGCGAAACCTTGGTCGTGACCGGCAAGCGCGACAAGACGCGGATCGTGCCGATTTTGCCGCAGGTCGCCGACGCAGTCGCGCGCTATGCCGAACTCCAACCCTGGCCGTTGACTCGCGAAACGCCATTGTTCCGCGGCGCGAAGGGTGGGCCGCTGGCGGCCGGGGTCATCCGCCGGTCGGTCCAGGGCGCGCGCGGGCGGCTGGGTCTCGGCGACCGCACGACGCCGCATGCGCTGCGTCACAGTTTCGCCACGCACTTGCTCGGTCGCGGCGCAGACCTGCGTGCGCTGCAGGAATTGCTTGGTCACGCCAGCCTCAGTTCGACGCAGGTCTATACCGCGGTCGACGCGGCGCATCTGCTCGACGTCTATCGCGCCGCGCACCCGCGGGCGTAAGAATAGTATTCGTCATTCTAGCGCAGGCGGGGATTAATCGTCGCCGAAGTTTTCGAGCCTCACGGCGTTCAGCCAGAATTGATCCCCGCCTTCGCGGGGATGACAAGGATAGGTGGGGATTACCGCTCCGCGCGCGGTTTCCAAGTGACGACGCGGTAGATGTAGCCGATCACGATCGCCACGCTCAGTGCGATCGCGGCCGGACCGACATAATGGTCCAGCCGATCGAAATTGGCGCCCAGATAATAGCCGGCGCCCGCCAGCACCGTGTTCCAGATCGCACTGCCGAGGAACGTCGCCAATGCGAACCGCCAGTGCGGCATGCACGCCATGCCCGCCGGCAGCGAGATCATCGTTCGGAAGGTCGGCAGGAAGCGAAAGACGAACACGGTCTTGCCGCCGTGTTTCAGGAAGAAGCGGTGGAGCTTCTCAACATCCTCCCACTCGACGGTCAGCACACGACCCCAGCGATCGACGATCGGCTTCAGCCCGTTGTATCCGAACCGTCGCCCGATCACATACCAGAAATAGTTGCCCACTGTGGTGCCTGCGGTGCCCCACAGGATCAGCGGCACGATGGCCATGTCGCCACGCGCGACGGCCATGCCGCCCAAGCCCATGATGACCTCGGACGGAACCGGCGGCACTACGTTTTCCAGCGCCATCAGCAGGAAGATGCCGATGTAGCCGCCCCAGGCGATCGCATCGAGAATGAAGTCGGTCATTGCCGCGGGGTAACTCCCGGGAACGCGGAAAGGGTGCGTGTCAGCGCCGCGCCGCCACCCGCGCCTCGATCGCCTCCCAGATCATCGCCGCGGTGTCGCTGCCGTTGAACCGGTCGATCGCGACGATCCCGGTCGGCGAGGTCACGTTGATTTCGGTAAGCCATTCGCCGCCGATCACGTCGATCCCGACGAAGATCAGCCCTCGCCGCTTCAGTTCGGGCCCCAGAGCCGCGCAGATCTCGCGCTCGCGCGGCATCAGCTCGGTCTTCACCGCCGATCCCCCAACCGCCAAATTCGATCGGATTTCTCCTTCGCCCGGAATGCGGTTGATCGCGCCCGCCACCTCGCCGTCGACCAACACGATACGCTTGTCGCCCTTCGCCACGCCGGGCAGGAACGCCTGGATCATGTGCGGTTCGCGATAGGCGGTGTTGAAGACCTCGATCAGCGACGACAGGTTCGCGCCGTCACGACCGACCTTGAAGATCGCCTTGCCGCCGTTGCCGTGCAGCGGCTTGACGACGATCTCGCCGTGTTCGGCCAGGAATTTGCGCGCTTCGTCCAGGCTGCGGGTCACCAGCGTCGGCGGCATGTACTGCGCGTAATCCAGTACCCAGATCTTTTCGGGCGCATTGCGGACGCTGGCGGGATCGTTGACGACCAGCGTGCGGTCCGAAATCCGCTCGAGCAGGTGGGTCGCGGTGATATAGCCCAGGTCGAACGGCGGGTCCTGGCGCATCAGAACGACATCCGCCGTGTCGCCCAGATCGAGGTCGACGGGGTCGCCGAAACGGAAATGATCGCCGTCGACGCGTTGGACGGTGACCGGATGCGCCCTCGCCCAGACACGGCCGGCGGAATAGCTCAGATCCTCGGCGGCATAGTGAAACAGCCGGTGGCCGCGGGCCTGCGCCGACAGCATCAGCGCGAAGCTCGAATCGCCGGCGATGTTGATCGATTCGAGCGGGTCCATCTGGACGGCGACGGTAAGCGGCTGGGTCATGCGTCAGCAGGTAGGGTGCCGCCGCGCGCTTGTCACCCGATCCAGGCGTTCTCGATGTGGCGCGGCACCACCCCGCGGGCGAGCAGCAGCACGTCGACGCGGATGTCGTCCTGCGGCCCGGCATAGCGCGGCATCAAATATTCCGCTGCCGCCGCGACCCGCGACAGCCGCCGCTGGTCGATCGCGAAATCGAGTTCGGCCGCGGTCGCGCGGGTCTTTACCTCGACGAAGGCGACCAGATTGCCGCGCCGTGCGACCAGATCGACCTCCCCCGCCGGCGTCCGCACGCGGCGGTCGAGGATCCGCCAACCCTTCAGCCGAAGCCACCAGCCGGCGATCCGCTCGCCCCGGCGGCCGGCGGCTTCGGCGGCCTGGCGATCTCTCACCCCTTCAACTCCATAGCCCGCGCGTAGAGCTCACGCCGGTCGAGTCCCAGCCGCTTGGCGACTTCCCCCGCCGCCTTGGACACCGGCAACCGGGTTAGCGCCTCGCGCAGCGCGGTGTCGGCGTCTTCGTCGCTGGCCGGTTCGGGCTCGCCCGGCGGCGCCACGATCACGACGATCTCGCCCTTCGGCGGCGCATCGGTATAGCGGGCTGCCAATTCCGACAGCGTGCCGGTCACGCATTCCTCGAACCGCTTGGTGATCTCGCGCGCAACGCCCGCCTCCCGGTCACCCAGCCCCTCCACCAGCGCCGCCAGCGTCGCCGCGAGCCGCGGGCCGGATTCGTAGAGGATCAGCGTCGCGCGCACCGCAGCGATTTCGGCGATGGCGGTCGCCCGGGCGGCGGCCTTGGGCGGCAGGAAACCCAGAAACAGGAACCGATCGGTCGGCAGGCCGGCCAGCGTCAGCGCGGCGACCGCTGCGCACGGCCCAGGCACCGTCACCACCAGATGCCCCGCCGCGCGCGCATCGCGCACCAGCTTGTACCCGGGATCGGAAATCAGCGGCGTGCCCGCATCGCTGACCAGCGCCACCACTTCGCCGCTCATCCGCGCGACCAGGCCGGGCCGCACCGCTTCGGCATTGTGGTCGTGATAGGGCGTCATCGTTCGCCTGGTACCGATGTGCTGCAACAGCTTGGCGGTGACGCGGCTGTCCTCGACTGCGATCACGTCTGCATTCGCAAGGACTTGTGCCGCACGCGGGCTCAGGTCACCGAGATTGCCGATGGGGGTCGCGACGATGTAGAGACCTGGGGAAAGTTCGGCGTTCATGAGGGGAATCATTATGGCGGAGGTGACACGCACACCGCAACTGCGCAAACTGAAGCAGGCGGTCGCGGTGTTGGGACTGGCGCTGCTGAGTGCCTGCGCCGTGGTTCCGCGCGATGCCGGCCCGCCCCCACCGCCCCCGGCGACCAGCGCCCCACGCCCGACGACGACGCGTCCGGTGACCAGCGCCCTGCCCGAAGATGCGGCACGCCACCGCGTCGCCCTGCTGGTCCCGCTGTCGGGCGCGAACGCGGCGGTCGGACGGAGCCTGGCCAACGCGACCCAGCTCGCGCTGCTCGACCTGCGCAACGAACGCGTGCGAATCACCAATTACGACACCGCCGGTGGTGCCGCCGCGGCTGCGCAGCGGGCGATCGCCGAGGGTGCGCAACTGATCCTCGGCCCGTTGCTGGCCGAAGACGTGCGCGTCGTGACCCCGATCGCCCGGGCGGCGCGGGTGCCGGTGCTGAGCTTCTCCAACGACACGTCGGTCGCGGGGAACGGCGCCTATCTGCTCGGCTATGCGCCCACGCAGTCGATCGAGCGCGTCGTCGACTATGCCCGCGGCACCGGGATCAGCGATTTCGCCGGCCTGGTTCCGGCGGGGATGTATGGCGAGCGCGCGTCGACCGCCTTCCTGCGCGCGGTCGAAAGCGCCGGCGGGCGCGTGACGGGCATGCAGACCTATGATCGCTCGGCAGGCTCGATCGCCAACGCCGTCGGCCGGCTGACCCGTGCGTCGCCGTTCCAGGCGGTCCTGATCGCCGACAGCGCCGGGACCGCAAGCCTGGCGATACCCGCGCTCAGGCGGTCGGCCACCGGTGCGCGCGTGCTGGGGACCGAATTGTGGAATGCCGACACCGGCATCGGCGGCAACGCGGCGCTGAACGGCGCGTGGTTCGCCAGCGTCTCGAACACGCTGTATCGCCAGTATGCCGGGAAGTATCGCGCCCGTTTCGGTACCGCGCCCTACCGCCTGTCGAGCCTGGGCTATGACGCCGTGCTGCTGACCGTGCGCATCGCCCGCGACTGGAAGGTGGGGGACCGCTTTCCCGAAAACCGGCTGACCGATCGCGACGGCTTCGCCGGGCTGGACGGCGCCTTCCGCTTCGGCCGCGACGGCATCGCCGAACGCGCGCTGGAGGTGCAGGAAATCCGCAGTGGTACGACCGTCACGGTGTCGCCGGCGCCAGCGGGGTTCGGGGGGCGATAGGTTTCCCGTCCCCACCTCAGTCATTCCCGCGAAGGCGGGAATATAGTCTGGCTGACGTTGCGGCTCTTTCCGATAGGTCAGCCAGAATTGATCCCCGCCTTCGCGG
>DASTEN010000050.1:0-5873 GCA_035709645.1 Sphingomonas sp. | reverse complement strand
CTCGTTACGCTCGTGCACCGAATGAGCGCCCGCGCATCTGTCGGGAGGCTGAACGGGCGGGCGTCGATGATCAGCGATCGGCACCAAGCTGCGCGCGCAGATCGATGATCGTCTGTTCGATATGGCTGTGCATCAACCGCTGCACGCGCGCACCGTCCCGCGCCAGCCAGGCGTCGAGCAGTTCGGCATGTTCGTCGTTCGCCCGACCGTCGCGACCCAGCGGTTCCAGGTGCTTGCGGACATAGCGCTCGCTCAACACGTGCATCCGCTCGATCAGCTGCAGGGTCAGCGCCCGCTGGGCCGGGCGCAGCAACGTCAGGTGGAAGGCGCGATTGGCGGCGCCAACGCCGTGTTCGTGGGCGTTGACCAGCCGGTCGAGCGTGGCGAGCGCCGCCGTCGCCGCGGTACGATCGTTGGCGGTCGCGCGTTCGGCGGCGATGGCGGCAAGGTCGGGTTCGATCCTGCGGCGCAGGTCATAGACCTCCTCCGCCTCCTCAGCACTCAGGTCACGCACGAAGAACCCGTGGTTGGCCTGCGACCGGACCAGCCCCTCCTGTTCCAGCCGGGCCAGCGCCTCACGCAGCGGGATCTTGCTGACGCCCAGTTCGGCCGCCAGCGCATCCTGGCGGATGGCGGTCTTGCCGTGCACCGTGCCGGCCAGGATGCGATCGCGCACGATGTCGACAAGGCGATCGGACAGGTTGCGGACGACGAGGCTCATGGGACAATCCGGTTACAGGTCCGCCGCGAAGCTGCCCAGGGACGCGCGTCGTCAGCGCACGAACCTTGCCACATCGCACGGCGAGCGGTCGAGACGCGATTTCGCAGGCTTCGCAAGGGTGCGCCGCCCGGAAGCCGCGACGTCAGGCGATCGCAATGCTTTCGACCCAGGCGGCGATGGCCGATTGCTCCATGTCGGTCGTGTTGAAGACGACGATGGTCTCGCTGCGCGACAGGCGGTGCGCGATGTGCGTGCGATAGGCCTGCACCTTGCCCGTCTCCCACGCCCACAGCTCTCCCCCGATCGCCTGGACGCGGCCGCCAAGCGCATAGTCCTGCGCCGGCCAGCGGACGCGCATCAGGTCCCGGCGCGATGCCGGGGTCAGCAGCGGTCCGTGGACAATGCCGTGCGCAGCGTTGACCGCATCGCGCACGGTCCCCGCCACATTCCCCGACGCCGCCAGGAACGGCGGCACCGTCACCATCTTGCGTACCGGCGGCGCGACGGTGGCATAGGCGGCGGCCAGCTGCGGGATGGCCGGTCGCCCCGCCTGGACCAGTCCGGCGCCGCGCATCCGCAGCGGATCGAAGACCAGGCGGTGGAGCAGGTCGGGAAAGGCGGTGCCCGACACGCGTTCCAGGATGTCGGCCACGATCGCCCAGTTGAGCGCAGCATAGTCCCAACCGGCGCCGGGCGCGAAGGCCAGATCGCCGTTCGCGAACCGTGCGACGATGTCCGCCGGTTGGGCGGTCGACGTCCGCAGCGCCGGTTCGGTCGCGATCTGCCGGGTCAGCAGGTCGGGAATGCCGCTGGTGTTTGACAGCAGGTGGTCGACGCGCACCTGCCGACCGGTATCGCTGCGGAAGTTCGGCAGGTAGGTGCCGATCGGGGCGTCGATGCGCAGCTTGCCCTGTTCGGCCAGCCGCAACGCCGCCACGCTGGTCAGCCATTTCGATGCCGATCCCCAGCGGATCCGCGTGTCCGCCGTCATCGGCACACCCGCCTCGACATCCGCATAGCCGATGGCACGACAATGTTCGATCCTGCCGCCGCGGGCATAGGCGATCACGCCGTTGAACCCGGACGGCACCGCGATCGCGTCCACCGCGCGCACCTTGGCTCCGGTCGCGGCGCGCACCTTGGCGCCGGTCGCGGCGCGCACGACGCGTGGCGCCAGCGCCGTGGCAGCCGCGCCGCCCATCAGGAACAGTCGTCTATCGATCATCGGCTTATCCCCCCAAGCACGTCCTATCGCATGGCGTCCGCAATACCACACGGATTCGTGCGCGGTCGTCCATCCGCCGCCTGCGGGTCCGATGCGCCTGAAACGCCACAAAAATGGCCGCCCGTCGCCGGGCGGCCATAGGTACGTCGCTTCGTCCGGGAGGTCAGAAGGCGACGCGAGCTCCAAGCGTGTACTGCCGGCCGCTGTGGGTCAGCACATTCAGGCGATTGGTGACGTCGACATATTGATCGTTCTTCTGATCGGTCAGGTTGATCGCCTCCAGGCTGATCTTGAACCGGTCGGTGATGCTGTAGGACGCCTGCGCATCGACGTTCAGCGTGCTGTTCGTCCCGTTGTACGCATTGCCTTCGGTCCCGGGCACCGCGGTCAGATACTTCGATCGATAGGCGACCGAACCGCGGATCGAGAATTTCCTGTCCTCGTAATACAGCGTCGCGTTGGCGGCGTGCTTCGACAGGCCGACCAGCGGCTGCGTGACGGTCGCGCTGCTGGTCGCCGACAACAGGTAACGGATGTTCGACGACACATGCGTGTAGTTGGCCAGCACGCCGAAGTTGCCGAGGAACCCGCCAAGAAAGGTGAACGGCTGCTGGATGTTGACTTCGAACCCGCGCAGCTTGCCGCCCGACGAATTGACCGGCTGGGTGACGGTGAACACGTCGTTTGCCGACGCCGCGCTGCCCGCCAGCAGCGATGCGGGCAGCCCCAGATCGGCGAACGGCACGTTGACGCTGAGCGTCTGGACGAAGGTGGTGATGTCCTTCTGAAAACCCGACACGGCATAGACCGCGCCACGGGTCGGATACCATTCGAGCGACACGTCGAAATTGGTCGATTCGGTCGGACGCAGATCCGGATTGCCCGAACTGAACCCGCGGTTGGAGCCGGAGATGTTCAGATTGCCGCCCGGCGTCAGCGACGCGATGCCCGCGCGCGCCAGCGTCTTCGCAGCGCCGAAGCGCACCAGCAGCGTGTCGGTCAGATCGGCGACGATGTTGCCCGACGGCAGCCAGCGGTCATAGTCGCGTTCCGCCACCACCTGGCTGATCGACGCGCCCTGCCCGGCATAGCCGGTCGACAGCTGGTTGGTCTTTACGTAGCGGATGCCGGCGTCGCCGCGGATCGGCAGCCCCAGGTCGCGCAGGTTGAATTCGGTCATCGCCCAGACGCCGGTGTCGCGTTCGCGAACGGTAATGAACGATCCGCGCGCGGTCGCATTGTCGAGCCGTCCGACCGCGTAGAGCGGGTTGGTGTAGATGCCATAGAGCGATTCGAAGGCGGCCAGGTCGGGCACGACCCACGCCGTCGGCGTGCCGGCGGGCAGGTCGAGCCCGCGACCGAAGCCCGAATAGAGCTTCGTCGCTGCGGCAAGCTGCGCCGGGGTGAGCGTCTGGACGACCGTCTCACCCGCATTGCGGCGGCCCTCGGTCGACGAATAGTTGAATTCGCGCCAGTCCAGCCCGCCCTTCAGCTTGACCGCCGGGGTGACCTCGAATTCCAGATACCCCTTTGCCGTCTTGAAGCTGTTGTCGACCGTCTGCGGCCGCACGCGCACTTCCGACGTCCCGTTCGCGAAGGTGTAGTTGGCGACGTTCGTCACGTCGAAGCCGGGCTTCACCAGCGGGAAGCGAGTCGAGAAGTCGTAGACGAAGCCGTTCGAATTGACGGCGTCGATCGTCACCGTCGTCTGGATCGGGTTGCTGAACGCCGATTTGGCATAGCCTGCGGTCCCGACGAACTTCAGCCGCTCACCGAATTTCTGGTCGAGGTTGATCGTGCCCTGATAGAAATCGGTGCGCAGGATGTCGAAGCGGCTCTGCGAGCGGACATCGACCTGATCGAACACGCCCGAGATGATGTTGCGGTTGGCATCGACCACGCCCGACCGGATGATCGTCTGCGGCTTGCCGGTGCCCGAGCGGCTGAAGCTGATCGCCTGGAGCTGCGATTCCGCGCGCGTGCCGTCCAGCCGCGAATACAGCCCGTCGATCGAGATCAGCGTGGCATCGGTCGGCTGGAACTGCACCGACCCCGCCGCGCCCAGCCGCTGCTGGTCGATCGTGTAGTTGACCAGACCCGGGATCCGCGGGTGGAACAGCGCCTGGCCCGCATAGTCGGTCTGGTTCGCGCTGGCGCCGTAGTTGATCTGCGCCAGCGTATAGCCCGACAGGGTCGATGCCGAATTGAATCCGCCGTTGAACCCGCCGTACGTCCAGCGCGTGATGTTCGCGCCTTCCTCGAACAGCTTGCGCTCTTCATAGGCCATCGACAGCAGCACGCCGAAGCGCCCGTCCTTGCTGGTCGCGGTGACCAGGCCCGACAGGCGCGGCGTGGGCTTGCGGGCCAGATCGTTGTAGCTGACCTGCGCGCTGAACACCGCGGTCGGCTTCTTGTAATCGAACGGCCGCGAGGTCTGCAGGTCGACGGTGGCGCCCAGCGACCCTTCCTCGACGTCGGCGGTCGCGGTCTTGCGGACCGCCAGGCTGTTGAACAGGTCTGACGAGAAGATGTTGAAATCGAACCCGCGGCCGCGGTTCACGCCGCCCGAATTGTCGGTGCCGCCGGTCGTGCCGATCGCTTCCATGCCGTTGATGCGAACGCGCGTATATTCCGGCCCGAGGCCGCGGACCGAGATGTTGCGCCCTTCGCCGTTCACGCGGCTGATCGCGACGCCGGGTATGCGCTGGAGCGACTCTGCCAGGTTGAGATCGGGAAATTCGGCGATGTCCTCCGCCTTGATCGCGTCGATCGTCGCGGTTTCGTTGCGTTTGATATTGAGCGCGCTGTTCAGGCTTTCGCGAAACCCGGTGACGACGACTTCGGCGGTCGCGGTATCGTCCTGCGGGATCGCCGGCGATGCGGGCGGGGCGTCGGTCGACTGCTGGTTGCCGGCACTACGCGACGCCTTTTCCACGTTCGTTTCCGGCGCGGCCTGCGCGTGCGCCGCGCCGGCGAAAGCGAGGCTCAACGTCGCGGTGGTAAGCGTCAATGCGATACGGTGCCTGCGCGTAAAGGTGGCCATTCGCCCCTCCCCTAGTCATCCGAGCCTCGCTGACCGGGCCGGTTCGATGTCGATCCTGCCTAGCCAAAGGGGGCGGGTCGATGCCAATCCCAATCGGGCATCGATCGTTGCGGTTGGTGCACTGATGCGCCTGGCCTGGTCCGAAGACTTCCGTGCTTCCGCATAGGCGGGAGCCTAGGGTGACGGAGGGCGTCGCATGCGGCCCTGAGCTCCGGCCTGCGCGGGAGCACGGTTTTATGCCAACATACAGCCCCTCGGATCATCCCGGCTTCCGGCACGATCATCCCGCATTTCGACTTGGACGCACCGCGCCGGGGGCGGTAGCGTCGCCGTTCAGGAATGCGGCAACGGCCGCCGGTCAGGAGAGGCGTCGATGGCGACCGAGACACCCACGCGCGTCCGCTGGCGGATCATCGCCTTCATCTTCGTCATCACCGCGATCAACTATGCCGACCGCGCGACCTTTTCGATCGCGGGCAGCGCGGCGTCGGGCGAACTGGGGCTGTCGCCGGTCCAGACCGGCTATATCCTGTCCGCCTTCGCCTGGGCCTATGCGCTGGCGCAGATCCCGGGCGGCGCGCTGCTCGACCGGTTCGGGACGAAACGCATCTATGCCGGCGCCATCGCCGCCTGGTCGGTGATGACCGCGATGCAGGGCTTCGTCGGGTGGATCCCGGGATTGTCGGCGGTCGCGACTCTGTTCGCGCTAAGATTCCTGGTGGGCTTGTGCGAGGCACCGTCCTTTCCCGGCAACGCCCGGCTGGTGGCGGCGTGGTTCCCCAGCGCCGAACGCGGCACCGCATCCGCGATCTTCAACAGCGCCCAATATTTCAGCCTCGTCGCCTTCGCCCCACTGATGGGCTGGCTGGTGCACGAGCATGGCT
>DASTEN010000049.1:0-2620 GCA_035709645.1 Sphingomonas sp. | reverse complement strand
CACCTTGTCCTTGTCGTACGCGCCCAGCCCCGGCTTGTAGCTCTTCTCATCGATGAATTGCCGAATGCCTTCCTTGCGGCCTTCGTTGTCGTAGGAATTGGCGGCTTCCTGCGCGCGGACCAGATAGTCCTCGGCATCGTCGTAGCTCATCACGCCGACCCGCTTCATCGCGTCCTTGGTCGCCTTCAGCGCGACCGGATTCTTGGCGAGCAGCACCTGCGCGACCTCGGTCACGCGCGCCTTCAGCCGGTCGAGCGGCAGTGCCTCGTTGACCAGGCCCCATTCGACCGCGGTCCGCCCATCGATGTTCTCACCCATCATCGCGTGGTACATGGCTTTGCGGAACGGCATCAGTTCCTGCGCCACCTTGGTCGCGCCACCGCCGGGCAGGATCCCCCAGTTGATCTCCGACAGGCCGAACTTCGCCTCCTCCGCCGCAAACGCCAGGTCGCAGGCGAACAGCGGGCCATAGCCGCCGCCGAAGCACCAGCCGTTGACCATCGCGATCGTCGGTTTCTGGTACCAGCGCAGCCGCCGCCACCAGCCATAGCTCTCGCGCTGCGCCTTGCGCGTGCCGGCAAGGCCCTTGGCTTCGGTCTCGCGGAAATATTCTTTCAGATCCATGCCCGCAGTCCACGCCGGCCCCTCGCCCGACAGGACGAGCACGCCGACGTCGTCGCGGAACTCGAGCGTGTCGAGCACCTCCATCATGTCTCGGTTCAGCGTCGGGCTCATCGCGTTGCGCTTGTCCGGGCGGTTGAAGCGGACCCAGGCGATGCGGTCCTCAACGTCATAGGCGACGACGCCGTTGCTGCTGTATTCGGTCATGGCTTAACCCCTTGCTGGCGCGTCAATCGACGGCGAAGATTTCGATGAGGACGTGGTCGGGCATGCGGATGCCGCGGCCGACGAAGGTCCGGGTCCGCAGCCACTGATGCTTGCCCGGCGGCGGATCGAACACCGGCGAGCTGCGGAAATAATAGGCGGACGGATCGACCCGCTCCCCGCGCGCGATCCGGTCGGTGACCTCCTGGCTGGCGACCCGGACGCCGGGATTGTGGATGCCGATGACGGTGCCGTCGGCCGCCTTCAGGAAATAGCGCGCCTCGACCCGGGTGAAGCCGCCCGGGTAGATCGTCTGCCAATCGCCGCCGCCGGACAGCACGGTGCCGGTCAGCCGCGGGCCGGTGATGGTGCCGCCGGTGATCGGGATGAACCGCCGCCGACCGCCGTCGATCTCGCCCTGTTCGACCGGCGGAGCGATCTCGACGCGGACGGTGAAGACAGGCGTCAGTCGCGGCGCGACCGGAGCCTGGGCGGCGACCGTCGCAGCACCGGCGAGGATGATGGGAAGGACCGACATCGATCAGATCGGATAATGGCCGGGCTGGGTCTCGATCGTGATCCAGCGCAGCTCGGTAAAGGCGTCGATCCCGGCCCTGCCGCCGAATCGGCCGTAGCCCGATGCCTTGACCCCGCCGAAGGGCATCTGCGCCTCGTCATGCACGGTCGGGCCGTTGACGTGGCAGATGCCCGACGTGATCCGTTTCGCGACCCCCAGCCCGCGCGCGGTGTCGCGGGTGAAGACCGACGCCGACAGGCCGTATTCGGTATCGTTGGCAAGCTCGATCGCATGGGCCTCGTCACGGGCGCGGACGATGCCGACGACGGGTCCGAAGCTCTCGTCGCGGAACAGCTTCATCTCGGGCGTCACGTGGTCGATGACATGCGCCGGCATCAGCACGCCGTTCGCATCGCCACCATTGACCTGCACCGCGCCCGCGCCGAGCGCATCCTCGATCAGAGACTTCACATGGTCGACGGTCTTCTGGTCGACCACGGCGCCGAGCGGCGCCTTGCCCTCCCGCGGGTCGCCCACCGGCATCGTCCCCACTTTAGCCGCGAATTTCTCGACGAAGGCGTCGGCGACCGCGTCGACGACGATGATCCGCTCGGTCGACATGCAGATCTGACCCTGGTTCATGAACGCACCGAACGCCGCGGCCTTGACCGCTTCGTCCAGGTCGGCGTCCTCCAGCACGATCAGCGGCGCCTTGCCGCCCAGTTCGAGCAGAACCGGCTTCAGATGCTCGGCGGCGCGCTTGGCGATGATCTTGCCGACCGCGGTCGATCCGGTGAAGTTGATGCGGCGGACGTGTGGGTTGTCGATCAGCGCCCCGACGACCTCGCCCGCATCCTGCGGCGCGTTGGTGACGATCGAGACGGCGCCGGCGGGCAACGCTTCGCCAAACGCCTCCGCGATCAGCGCGTGGGTGCGCGGGCATTGCTCGCTCGCCTTCAGCACCACGGTGTTGCCGCAGGCGAGCGGCACCGCGACTGCGCGAACGCCCAGGATGATCGGCGCATTCCACGGCGCGATGCCCAGCATCACGCCGACCGGTTCGCGCAGCGCCATCGCGATGCAGCCAGGCTTGTCCGACGGGATCACCTCGCCACCGATCTGCGTCGTCAGGGCCGCGGCCTCGCGCACCATGCCGACCGCCAGCATCAGGTTGAAGCGCGCCCAGCCTTCGGTCGCGCCGATTTCCCCCATCATCGCATCGACGAACTGGTCGCCCTTGGCGGCCAGCGCATCCGCCGCCTTGGTCAGCGCGGCGCG
>DASTEN010000048.1:0-3226 GCA_035709645.1 Sphingomonas sp. | reverse complement strand
CATCGGCGCGGTTTCGGGGCCGAACGACACGTGGTTCCGCGGCTGGACCTGCAATTCGAACCGCGCGAACTTCGGGACTGGCAGCAGCGCCTGCACCGGCCTGCCGAGCTGATGACGCGACCGGAAGGGCGCCTGCCACGGGTGCCCTTCCGGCCGTCACCCTCCGCGACATCTGCCGAAAGCTGAAGACCCATGAAGATCATCGCCCTCTGCCTCGCGAGTTCCGCGCTGGTGGCGCCTGCCGCTCTGGCGCAGACCACGACCCCGGCCGCGCCGCCGGCCGCGAGCCCGCCTGCCGCGCAGGATGAGACGCCGGCCGAACAGACGGTCGAAACCTCGACGCCCGGCGCGGAGGCGATGGAGGACATCGTCGTCGTCGGCCGCCACATTCCCGACACCGTCCGCGCGACGCCGCAGGTGGTCGCTGTCCTGTCGGCCGAAGACATCGCCCGCACTGGCGAGGGCGACATTGCCGGCGCGCTCCAGCGCGTGACCGGCCTGTCGGTGGTCGGCAACGGCTTCGTCTACGTCCGCGGCTTGGGCGATCGTTATTCCAGCTCGCTGCTCAACGGGTCGCCGCTGCCCTCGCCCGAGCCGCTGCGCCGCGTCGTCCCGCTCGACATCTTTCCGACCAACGTCATCGCCTCCAGCCTGGTGCAGAAGAGCTATTCGGCGAATTACCCGGGCGAATTCGGCGGCGGCGTCATCAATCTGACGACGCGCGCGGTGCCGGAAAAATCGTTCTTGCAGATCGGCGGATCGGTCAGTGCCGACACCGTCACGACCAGCGAGTTGGGTGTCGTCTACGACGGCGGTCGCTACGACTGGACCGGGTTCGATTCGGGCGAGCGCACGGTCCCCGGTTTCATCAAGCAGGCCGGTGCGGCGGGCGCATCGGTGACCAACGCTGCCGACCTGATTACCCTGTCGAACGCACCGACGACGCTGCTGCTCCAGAACCCGCAGCTTCCCGCCAACCTGTCGGGCGAAACGAGCTTCGGCGGCTCGGTTGACGTCGGCAGCGTTCGGCTGGGACTGATCGGTGCCGCCGGCATCAACAACGGCTGGCGCACGCGTGAGGCGACGCAGCAGGTGACCGACGCCGCATCGGGCGCGCTGGTTCGCGATTTCCGCACGATCCTGACCGACAACCGGGTCATCGTGAACGGCTTGCTCGGCCTGGGTGCCGAATTCGGCGACCAGAAGCTACGCTGGACCAACCTCTACATCCACGACACGCTGAAGCAGGGGCGTCTTGCAAAGGGCAGCACCAGCAACATCGGCGTGCTGCCGGGCGATATCCAGCCGTTCATCGAACAGAACACCAATTGGTTCGAACGCCAGTTGATCGACAGCCAGCTGGTCGGCGAATTCAAGATTTCGGACGTCAGCCTGGACCTGCGCGGCAGCTACGCCGAAACGCAGCGCAACTCACCGTACGAACGCGCCTTCACCTATCAATACGACATCGCAGCGCGCGACTACGTCAACGACCTGTCGGGTCTCCAGAGCGCCAGCGTCAATTTCTCGGAACTGAACGAGACCCTGTGGTCGGGGCAGGCCGACGTGTCGTACCGCCTGCCGGTCGGTCGTCCGGTCACCGTGTCGGCCGGCTATTATTACGCCGATACCGACCGCGATTCGACGCGCTACACGTTCCGTTACCAGCTGCCCGGTGGCGTGGCGCTCAACCCGGTCGCGGCGCAGCAGCGACCCGACTTCCTGCTCAGCGATTCGTCGATCCAACGCTTCGGCATCGTGCTTCAGAACACGTCGACCGCACTGGGCGCTGCCGCCTATGACGCCGAACTGACGGTCCACGCCGGCTACGGCCAGGTCGAGGCCGAGGTGATCGACGGCCTGCGTGCCAACCTGGGCGTCCGATACGAAACGGCGGACGAACGGGTCACGACGGTCAACGGCACGCGCAACACGCTGCTGGCCAACGACTATTGGCTACCCGCTGCGACGCTGACGTGGAACTTCGCCAGCGACATGCAACTGCGCCTGCATGGATCGAAGACGATCGCGCGCCCGCAGTTCCGCGAACTCGCACCGCAGATCTACCAGGACTTCGAAAGCGACCGTCAGTTCTTCGGCAACCCGCTGCTGGTCGATTCGCAGCTGTGGAATGCGGAGGCGCGCTACGAATGGTTCTTCGGCCGCGACCAGCGCTTCACGCTGGCCGGCTTCTTCAAGAAGATCGACAACCCGATCGAGGCGGTCGCCTTCTTCCCGGCGGGCACCGATACGCTTCAGACCGGCTTCGCCAACGCGCCGTCGGCCAAACTGTACGGCGCGGAAGTCGAGGTGCAGAAGAAATTCGACCTCGCCCCGATTATCGCAGCCGATTTCTTCTCGACGAAGCGGCTGCTGGCGATCGCCAACTACACCTACACCCATTCGACCGTCTCGGCGGGAAATCGGCAGGTCGCCAGTCCGTTGCAGCCGACGAACGGCGCTGCGGTCTTCGTGCCGGCGAACCTCATCTTCCGCGACGGGGCGCCGATGGTCGGCCAGTCGGACCATCTGGTGAACGTGCAGCTGGGGATCGAGGATACCGCCTCGCTGTCGCAGTTCACCGTACTGCTGAATTACGCCAGCGACCGCGTGACCAACCGCGGACCCGTGGCGGCGGGTGGCGGCGTTCGCTTGCCCGATCTGGTCGAACGTCCGGGCTTCCGGCTCGATCTGGTCGCCCGCCAGGGATTTAGGGTGCGCGGCGTCGAATTCGAAGTGAAGGCGGAAGGCCGCAACCTGACCGGCACCGGCTATCGCGAATTCCAGGATTTCGGCAACGGGCTGAAAGTCGACGTCAACCGCTACCGCCTCGGCCGAGTATTCTCGCTGGGTGTCAGCGCGAAGCTGTAACGATCCTCCCCGGTACGGGGAGGAGGACCGTCGGCGAGGCCGGTGGTGGGGGGGCTTCGCAAAAAGGGCAAAACGTGCGGCCCGCCCCCTCCGTCAGCGCTCCGCGCTGCCACCTCCCCGTGCCGCGGAGACTGCTCCGCTCACCGTGGCCAATGGCGTTCGCGAAACCACTTGGTGATGACGTATTTCGTGCCGGCCCGCACCTTCATCCCGTGATGCAGCGTCGACGGGTTCACCCGTCCGTCGGGCCGCAGGTTGTTCCAGGCGACCAGCTTGCCCACCTCCGGGTGTATGATCTTGTCGATCGCCTTGAACCGCGTGGCACCGCCCGCCTCGACGTCGTTCAGGTAGATCA
>DASTEN010000047.1:0-2772 GCA_035709645.1 Sphingomonas sp. | reverse complement strand
GACCGAGGCATCGCCCGGCGGGCAGCGGAGCGCCTCCATTGCGATCTCGAGCTGGTTGTCGAGGCTCCAGCCGTCGACCGCGTCGATCTTCGCCTGAAGATCGCCCATTTCCTCGAGCAGCTTGTCGCCATACGCCTTGCTGACGTCGGTCACCTCGATGACCTTGCCGCCCAGGCGTTCGGGTACCTGGATGACGATCTGTGCCTTGCCCGGCGTGCGGTTCTGCTGCGCTTCGACCAGCTGGTCGAACTTGGCGATACGCGCCTTCGACTTCGTCTGGCGGCCCTTCGGACCCTGGCGGATCCACTCGAGTTCGTTGCGGATAGCTGCCTGGCGACCGCTTTCCTCGCGGTCCTCCTGTTCCAGCCGCTTGGCCTTCTTTTCCAGGTAGGTCGAGTAGTTGCCTTCGTACGGGAAATACTTGCCACGATCGATTTCGAGGATCCAGCCGACGACGTTGTCGAGGAAATAGCGGTCGTGGGTGATCATCAGCACCGCGCCGGCATATTCCTTCAGATGATGTTCCAGCCAGCTGACGCTTTCGGCATCGAGGTGGTTGGTCGGTTCGTCGAGCAGCAGGATCGACGGCTTCTGGATCAGCAGGCGGGTCAGCGCGACACGGCGGCGTTCACCACCGGACAGGTTTTCGACCGACCAGTCCGACGGCGGGCAGCGGAGTGCCTCCATCGCGACCTCGAGCTGGTTGTCGAGCGTCCAGCCATCGACCGCGTCGATCTTGCCCTGCAGATCGCCCATCTCCTCCATCAGCGCGTCGAAGTCGGTGTCGTCTTTCGGATCGCCCATCTCGGCCGAGATCGCGTTGAAGCGATCGACCATGTCGGCCACCTCGCGCGCGCCGTCCTTGACGTTCTCCAGCACCGTCTTCGACGGGTCGAGCTGCGGCTCCTGCTCCAGATAGCCGACGGTGATGTTTTCGCCCGGCCACGCCTCGCCGGTGAAGTCCTTGTCCACCCCGGCCATGATCTTCATCAGCGTCGACTTGCCGGCGCCGTTTGGGCCGACGATGCCGATCTTGGCACCTTGGTAGAATTGCAGGTTTATGTTGCTGAGCACCGGCTTTTGGGCGCCGGGAAAGGTCTTCGTCATGTCCTTCATGACAAACGCGTATTGGGCGGCCAACTGGGGTCTCCGTACAGGCAGCTGAATTGGGAAAGTCACTGCCGCATGTAGGCCCCCAGCGGCCGATTGGCAACGCGTTCAGGTGCCGGGATCGGGCGTCGCTGCGGTAAACTCCGCCTGGGGCAGCCCTGCGTCGTAGGCGATGCGCAGCGTCGTGCAATTATCGATCTTGCGGAGTGACACGCCGCCCTCCCCCAGATTGCTCTGGCTCGCATACGCCCATGTGATCGCCCCGACGTCGAACCGGTTGAAGCCCAGTCGGTGGGCCTTGTCTGCGACAAGGGCGCACAGCATTTTGGCCGGGCCCGCGCTGTCGGCAGGCTTCGCTTTCATGAGATCATCGCGCGCCGCACCGATCGCAGGCTCGCCGGCCAGGGCCTGTGCGATCGTCACGTTTTCCGCCACGACGAAGTTCAGAACGGTCTGCGGATCGAGATCGGAGAACGCCTGACAGGCATCGGGGCGTCCCTGGCACGTCTTGCGCGGCGTCCGCTCACGAATCCCGACGACGGGCGACCAGGGCACGCTGGAGAACACCGACAGCAACGGCTGTTCGCTCCATACCTCCCACGTGACGATCTCGATCGGCTGCAGATTGGCACGGTCTTTCCTGGCCGGGGTGATTTCGTTGTCGATCGGCGCGAGCAAGCGGATCGCCATCAGGCGGGTGCCCGCCACATCCTTCAGCGGAAAATCGTTGGTCGCCCGCTCGACGATATATTCCTTCAGCAGATTGGCTATCGAATTGTCGATGAAGTCGGCGGCGCGATCGAACCGGTCGCCGTTCAGCGACGTGACCAGCGTCGTCGACGGCGCGACGAGCTGCGCGCCGCGGCGCACGACGTCGATGACGGCCTTGCTGATCGACGCATCATAGGTGGAACTAAGCACGAAGCTGGTTTCGATGCCGACAGCGGTATCCGGATCGATCCGGAAATATGGTGTGAGGTTGCGATCCGCATTCAATTCGGTCGTCCAATTCTCGCCGACCTTGCTGCTGCTTTCGCGTGCCACCGACGCCGCGAGCGTGACCGTGGTCAACCTGGGCTGGACGAGCGTCGTCTTGACCGAAAAAACCCGCGCGATCGCCTTGCCCGCGATCCAGCGCAGCACGCCATTGCGCCGCTCCACGTCATAATCGCGTAC
Source organism: Sphingomonas sp. (assembly GCA_035709645.1). Lineage (GTDB taxonomy): Bacteria > Pseudomonadota > Alphaproteobacteria > Sphingomonadales > Sphingomonadaceae > Sphingomonas. Next base: position 486 of record DASTEN010000047.1, on the reverse strand, counting down.
GGCCGCAGATGGCGTCGGCGGAACGTAGACGAGGCGGAGCCGGGTATATCCGCCGACCTTGTTCGCCGCGATGCTGCGATCCCGACCGTCACCGCCGCCACTTGTCCGGTCCAGCGTGACCGTCATGTACGGCATGATGCGCCGCGGAACGGCGCGGTCGCCATCACGCGCCACAGCCTGCGTCGAACAGACTGCCAGGCCCACCGCCCCGATAAACGCGATCCTCTTGTCGCTACGCATGATCGCTTCCCCCTCGACCCTACGACCGCGATAGAAACGTCGGTCGCGCCGACCGGTCAAGTCGAATTAGGCCCAGTTCGGTGATGTCGTTGCACCGCCCCGCAATCTATGGCTTATCGACGCCATGAAGCGCCTTTTGCTCGCGGCCGTCGCCGCGCTCGCCCTGCCCCTCCCCGCTGCGGCCCAGACGATGGATCCGGCCCAGATGCGCGACGCGGCGCTGAAGGATGATTATGCCTGGGACAT
>DASTEN010000046.1:0-2444 GCA_035709645.1 Sphingomonas sp. | reverse complement strand
GGGAAGCCCTCCTTCCGAGCCACGAACCAAAATCGGCTCCGCCACGATGGTGCAGATCAGTCGCCCCCCCCTTTACGCGGCCGGGCGGGTCGGCAGCCTTACAAGGCGTTGAGGCAATTTTCGCGTTTTCCCACGCATTATGACCGAGACGTCCTCCCGGGTGACTTGTGGGCGGGGAGCGGACGAGCAAGCGGCGCGGGCGGGCCTGAAGCTGAGGGGAATCGGCAAGGGTTGAGCCCCCTCCCCCCGCCATATTCTCGCACAGGCGGGATGACAGGGTCACGCGCTCCGACGACTTGCCGCGTTGAACTCCCGGCTGCGCGGGCGCGCGATGGCGTGGTCTGGACTCCACGATCCGCCGCAGAGACTTGGTTCTCGGGGCATCGATCCGATATCGGGGCCTGCCGATGACGGCTTCCGCCTCTCAGCGCCCCGCTTGACGGACGGCATCCCATCGCCTGTTCGCAGGCGTGCCGGTGCGGCTGTTCGCCTGCCATGCGAACGTTGCTTCCCCGTAATTGGCTGACTGCACCGTCGCGACGCGCAATCGGCGCACCGCGCGGGGGTGTATCGGGACGGCTGCTAATCCTTGCAGCTAGCGATGACCGCCTGCTGCCTGACATTGTTCGCGATCAGCCATCCTGACGCGATCACGCTGGCGCGGATCGTCCGTGACCCAGGCTAGTCACGCCGGTCGCGGCGGTTCTCGCGCCTGAGGTCGCGGCGATCGTCGCGGAATTCGCGCCGATAGTCCTGACGATCCTCGCGCCGTTCGCGCAGATATTCCTGCGGCGATGCGTTGCCGCGGCGGTATTCCTGCCAGTCGTTCCGACGGTCGCGTGCATAGGCACGGTTGTCAGCACGGCGATCCCGCGCATAGTCGTTCCAATTGTCGCGCAGTTCGCGCCGATCGCCGCGCCAGTCGCGGCGGCGCCCCTCCCAATAGCTGCGCTGGCGATCGTCCCAGCGGTACGGGCGGCGATATTGATCGTACACGTAATAGCCGGTGCCGGGGTAATAATAGTCGCCGTACCAGCCCCAGTACGGATTGCCGAACGTACCGTAGCCGCCGTCATAATAGCCGGTGTCGTAATAGCCGCCATAGCCAGCGCCATAACCGACGGCGACACCGGAATAGCCATAGCCATCGGTGCAGGCGCTCAGCGCCAGGCCACCGGCGGCAGCGAGCAGGATCGAGGGCAGTTTGGCCATGGTGAACTCCCGGGTCGGCATGTTGCTATGCCGACGGGAACGTGGCGGCATGCGGCGCGGTTCCGAACCACGCCTCGGCGCCTCGGGCGCGCCGTGGTTCACGGTTATCGGCGCGTAGGTCGGCACGGGTCGGCGACCTTCTGATCCGCGCGCCGACTTTGGCGGCCCGACAGCCGGCGGCGCTGTCGTCCACGACAGTCGCGGGCGGGTCGTCGGATCGTCGCGCCATAACGGCGCTTGCGTCGCCGGAACGCGAAACGGGCGGCGTGTCCGTCGACACGCCGCCCGTCCTTCTACCGTGGCTTTGGAGCCGTTACGCCGTCAGACGTCGGCCGCCCATCAGTGCTTCTTGTCACGCCAGACGCTCTTGTACGCGCCCCAGGTCAGGAAGCAGAAGATCACCAGGAACAGCACCGCCGCCCAGCCGGCCGAATGGCGCGCCTGTAGCTTCGGTTCCGCGGTCCAGGTCAGGAACGCGGCGACGTCGGTCGCCATCTGCTTGACCGTCGGCTGCGTGCCGTCGACATATTGGACCTGGCCGTTGCTGGTCAGCGGCGGCGCCATCGCCAGATTCAGATTGGCGAAGTAGGGGTTGTAGTGCAGCCCCTTCGGCGTCTTGGCATCCGGGAACTTGCGCAGCAGTTCGGCCGGCTGGTTCTGATACCCGGTCAGCAGCGAATAGACATAGGCCGGGCCGTCATGCCGCGCCTTGGTCATCAGCGACAGATCCGGCGGCACCGCATTGTTGTTCGCGGCACGGGCGGCGATATCGTTGGCGAACGGCGCCGGGAAGCGGTCCGATGCCAGGTTCTTGCGCGTCGCCATCTCGCCCGTTTCCGGGTTCGGGGCAGGCGTTTCGATCGCCCACTGCGACGCGATCGCCTTAACCTCGGCTTCCGAATAGCCGATCTGCTGCAGATCGCGGAACGCGACCAGCTTCAGCGAGTGGCAGGCCGAGCAGACTTCCTTGTAGACCTGGAAGCCGCGCTGCAGCTGCTGGTTGTCGAAGTGGCCAAACACGCCGTTCGACGCGAGCTTCAGCTCCTCGGGAGGCTTGTGGAACTCGTGCTCCGCGGTGGGTGCGGCCGGTTCCTGGATGGCGCCGACGGTCGTCGAGATGAACCCGACGAACGCCATGACCGCGAAGGCGAGACCGACGAGACCGCCGATGATGCGAACCATGATGCTCTCTCGTCCCTTATTCGGCCGGCGCCAGCGCGCCGCCGCTCAGC
>DASTEN010000045.1:0-2973 GCA_035709645.1 Sphingomonas sp. | reverse complement strand
GAGATGTCGATCGGTTTCGTCGTGAGCTTCACCGGATTGGGCGTGCTGAGGAACCCGACCGAGAGCAGGCCGAACAGGGCGACATGCCCCGCCGCCGCAACCCCCAAGCCGTATTTCTCGGCGCGATCCATCAGTTCTGGTCGCCCGCGTTGGTGACCAGCGCGACGCGGTTCAGCCCGGCGCGGTTCAGTTCGCCCATCACACGCATCACGCGGCCGTAATCCAGGCCCTTGTCGGCGCGCAGCAGGATCTGCGGCGGATTGTCGGGCGTGCCCGATCCCGCGATCTGCGCCAGCCGATCGTCGAGCGTGGCGGTCACATCATCCTTGTCGATGAAGATGCGCCCCTGATCGTCGATCGCCATGTCGACGGGCTTCTGTTCCTGGTCGAGCGGCTTGGCGCGGCTGTCGGGCAGGTTCACCGGTACGCCCGCGGTCAACAGCGGGGCGGTGACCATGAAGATGATCAGCAGCACCAGCATGACGTCGACCAGCGGGGTCACGTTGATGTCCGCCATCGGCGCCCGCCGGCCCTTGCCGCGTTGCGAGGGGAGATTGACGGCCATTCTTCAAATCCTCCCCGCTCGCGGGGAGGGGGACCGCTCGGCGCAGCCGAGTGGTGGAGGGGGGCCGCCGCAAGGGGCTCGCCCGCGGAGAGCCCCCTCCACCATGCTGCGCATGGTCCCCCTCCCCGTGCCGGGGAGGATTTTCAGTCTACCCCTCACCGATCCGAATCCAGCTGCCGCGACAGCGTCGCATGGAAGCCATCCGCAAAGCGGTTCAACCGCGCCTCAATCCGGTTGATGCCGTGGCTGAACCGGTTGTACGCGATGACCGCCGGGATCGCCGCGAACAGGCCGATGGCGGTGGCGAACAGCGCCTCCGCGATGCCGGGTGCGACCACCGCGAGCGAGGAATTCTGCTGGCTGGCGATCGCGGTGAACGACCGCATGATGCCCCAGACCGTGCCGAACAGTCCGACGAACGGCGCCACCGACCCCACGGTCGCCAGGATGTTCAGCCGATCGGACAGCTTGTCGATTTCGGCCGCGGTCGCCGCCCCCATCGTGGTCGCGAGCCGTTCCCGCGTACCGTCGCGGTCGATGACCTTGCCCGACGTCGACCGTCGCCATTCGGCGACCCCGGCCGCAAACACCTTGGCCATCGGCAGGTCGCTCTCGCGCTCGGCGCGGTGGAAGGCGTCGATATCGGCGGCGGTGCGATAGGCCTCTTCGAACCGCGCGGTGTCCTTGCGCACGCTGCCCAGCCGCCGCCAGAACATGACGACGATCGCCCAGGTCCAGATGCTGGCGGCCAGTAGCCCCAGCATCACCGCCTTCACGACCCAGTCGGCCTGCAGGAACAGCGCGACCGGCGACAGCGTCGCAGCGTCGGCGTTGGCAAGTAACTCCATATCCGTCCTATTCCCCCTGCCAGATCAGGCGTTCGAAGATGTCGGCCCACCCGGTCGGCTGGCGGCGCGGACGGCCCGAAGGCGTAACGAACGCCGCCTCCACCGTAGCGTCCGTCAATTGGACCGTGTCGCGCATGACTCTCTGATGAATGACGACCGATGCCGCGCGAAGCTGGAGCAGGCGCGATACGACGATCAGCGTGTCGTCGAGCCGCGCGGGCGCCAGATATCGCAGGGCGATGTCGCGGACGACATACACGCCCTCACCCGCTTCATGCGCCGCGCGCTGGTCGATCCCCGCCGCGCGCAGCATCGCCGACCGGGCACGTTCCATGTAGCGCAGATAATTGGCGTGATAGACGACGCCCGACAGGTCGGTGTCCTCGAAATAGACGCGGCACAGGAACAGATGCTCGGCGCCGTCGAAACGGCCCTCCAGCGGCATCGGTGCGAGTGTGGCGTCCATGCCACAGGCTGTTAACCGTCTTGGGGACTTGGCGGAACCCCGTATCGCTCATCGACCCCGCATCTTGTTCCGTTCGCCCTGAGCTTGTCGAAGGGCCGTACTGCGATAGGCCCCCTCTCCGCTCGCGGCACGAAGTACGGTGCTTCGACAGGCTCAGCACGAACGGGAGGAGAGACGCGCGCTCCACCAAAGGCTAGTCGAACAACCCGTCCTGCGACCCGGTCGGCGGCTCCAGCCCCAGATGCTTCCATCCCAGGCCATTCAGGCACCGCCCCCGCGCCGTACGCGCGATCAGGCCGAGCTGGATCAGATAGGGCTCGATCACCTCCTCGATCGTATCGCGCGGTTCGCTCAGGCCCGCGGCCAGCGTCTCGACGCCCACCGGCCCGCCCTTGTAGATGTCGGCGATCATCGTCAGGTATCGACGGTCCATCGCATCGAGCCCCAGGTTGTCGACCTCCAGCCGGGTCAGCGCATTGTCGGCGGCGCGGGCGTTCACCGTTTCGACGCCGGCCACATTGGCGAAATCGCGGACCCGCCGCAGCAGCCGTCCGGCGATCCGCGGGGTCCCCCGCGACCGCCGCGCGATCTCGCGCGCGCCATCGTCGGCGACATGCAGGTCGAGCAACCCGGCCGCGCGGGTCACCACCCGCAACAGTTCGTCCTCGGTATAGAATTGCAGGCGCACCGGAATTCCGAACCGGTCGCGCAGCGGCGTCGTCAGCAGCCCCTGCCGCGTCGTCGCGCCGACCAGCGTGAAGCGCGGCAGGTCGATCCGCACGGACCGCGCCGACGGCCCCTCCCCGATCATCAGGTCGAGCGCGCGGTCCTCCATCGCCGGATACAGCACTTCCTCGACCGCGGGGTTCAGGCGGTGGATCTCGTCGATGAACAGGACGTCGCCGTCCTCCAGGTTCGTCAGCAGCGCGGCAAGATCGCCCGACTTGGCGATCACCGGGCCGCTGGTCGCGCGGAACCCCACCCCCATCTCGCGCGCGACGATCTGCGCCAGCGTCGTCTTGCCGAGCCCCGGGGGTCCGAAGAACAGCACATGGTCCAGCGCATCGCCGCGCGACCTGGCGGCGTCGATGAAC
>DASTEN010000044.1:0-2422 GCA_035709645.1 Sphingomonas sp. | reverse complement strand
TGGCCGCGCACGGCGGTGAGCGGCATGAGGGGCGAATGAGGATTGCATGAAATGCACCACCGACGCCCCGGCCGGTCCCGGCGCCGGTCCGCGGTAACCGGGCGCGCCGCCTGCGGCGCTTTCCTCGGCTTGCCGCGGACGGGCGGCTGCCCGGCTCAGATGACGTCGAGGATCAGCCCCATCGCCAGCGCCTCCTGGCAATCGATGTACAAGTTGTTCGGCGCCTTTTCCAAAAGGTCGTCGTAATCGACCGACGATCCCTTGATCAGCGCACGGAAGCCTTCTTCCTCGATGGCGATCGATTGTTCGATCTCGTGCAGCTTGGCCTTCAGATTGGCGACCTGCATCCGCAGCGGCCCATTCAGATCGACCGTTGCGCTCATCTGCCGTTCGTGGACCAGCAGCCGCGTGCCCCGCGTCAGGAAGCGCTTGTCGTTGGGGAACGCCGCCATGAAGGTCGCGCCCGCCGAATAGACCGCGACCTTGCCCAGGAACAGCGTCTCGCGGCCGGTATATTCCCCCAGCAGCCGGACGTCGTCGCCCATCGCGCGCGCGACTTCGGGATCGCCGCCCAACGTCGTAATCGAGAAGACCAAGGTGCCGTCGCTCGGTGCGTTCACGAGCTGCTGACGAAAGCTATCGTACATCGCATCGTTCACCGGACCGTGCAGGTGGACGTTGGGATGCGCGAGAAGCGGATAGTGGCGGGCGGTGGCGCGGGTCTGATCCATATCGCGCGCAACCGGCGACCCTGCCTGAAGTTCCCCTACATCACCGCTGCGGGACGGAGGCGATCGCCGCCACGGCCGGCCGTCCGACCGCCGTCGTCGCGACGCGCGGGGCCCGTTTTTCGAGCGGCGCGAGCCAGCGCGCGACGTCGGCGCCGATGCTGACCTGCGGGTCCGACGCGGTCAGCGCTGCGCTGGCTTCCCAGCCGGATACCAGCGCCATCGCCTCCGACACGGCCGTGGCCAGCGGTTGCGGTTTGCGCAACGCATGGTTGACCAGGGCATCGCCGAAGAAGGTCCAGTCGTTGTCGCTGACGCACCCGAACGAACTGCGTTCCGATGACGCCGCGGTCACGACCACGCTCGTCGGGGATTGGAGCAACGGTACGAACACGCCCGAATAGCAGGCGCTGACTACGATCATGCGGTTGACGATGCCGAGTTCGCCCAGCGTCAGCCACAGTCGATACGGCGACAGCGCGCCATAGCCCTGGTCGCCGTCGTTGTAGACCACGCCCAACGGTGCGCCGTGGCTGGTCGTGTAGAGGATCAGCACATCCTCCTGCACGTCCATCACCTCCGCCACGCGGGCGAGCGCCGCGACGATATTGTCGGGCGATCCGCGCGGCAGCGTGGACTCCGCATGGCCGTCCGATCCCGCCAGCACGATCGTCCGGCCGGTGGCGTCGTAGCGGCGCGCCAACACCCGCCCCGCCTCCCGCGCTTCGCGACCGAACACCGGATCGCTGTCGAGCGCGACCGCGACGACATACGCATCGACCATCCCCTTGCGTCCGGGCTGAACCGCGGCCAGCGCCGTCGATAGCCGGCGATGTTCGGCGAGCGACCACCGCGCCGTGCGCCCCTGCTCGATCTGTCCGCCGCCATCCGCCAGTGCCTGCACCTCTTGCGGGCTCGCCTTTTGCAGTATCGTCGGCGGGCCGGTCAGATGGGCCGGGGGCTGATACTGTTGTGCGGGCGCCACACCTGCGAGCAAGGCACCGATCGCCCCGATCCACCGCACCACCCACGCCCCCGCAAGTCGTCCCGAACCATGCGAAGGTTGCGGGGCGCCGCGCGAAGGTCAAGCCCCAGGCGTTCCGCTCAGCATTCCTCCGCGGTATTGCGCGGGATCGGCCCCGCCGGGACGCGGGACGGATGGCGGTACCAGGGGTCGCCGGCCAGCCGATGACGCCCGCCATACACCGCGCCCAGCACGGCGTAGAGCGCGGGATCATAGCGTTTCAGGTCCCGGGGACCGAGGATCCGCACACCATCGACGACGGCCAGCCGGTTCGATTCGAACCAGGTCTGTGTCCCTTCCGCCCAATATTCGTCGATCGTCGTCGTGGCATATTCGTCACGCCACCGGCCCGCCTTCAGCGTCGCGGCATAAGCGGCCTCGAACTGGGCATAGAGCGGCGGATCGACGACGCGCAGCGCGTGCAGCAGCACGTGGCTGAATTCGTGGACGAAGATGGTTTCGCCAGCGTAGCGGGAATAGGGATCGCCCAGCAGATCCTCCGAGCCGGCGCTGGTCAGGATGCCACCCATCCCCCGCGCGCGATTGTTCCAATAGTCGGCGTCGGATTTCGCGCCGATCCGCACGTCATAATGCTTGCGTTCGCAGCGGGTCAGCCGCGGATCGTCGCGCGCCGGCTTTGTCCAGTGCCGCTGTTCGGGCAGGTCCATCG
>DASTEN010000043.1:0-8954 GCA_035709645.1 Sphingomonas sp. | reverse complement strand
TCGCCGGGCGGCGTCGTTACCGCCGGCATGGCGATCCACGACACGATGCAGTATATCCGTCCGAAGGTCGGCACGGTCTGCATCGGTCAGGCTGCATCGATGGGCAGCTTCCTGCTGGCCGCCGGTGAACCGGGGATGCGCGTGGCGCTGACCAACGCCCGTATCATGATCCACCAGCCCTCGGGCGGGGCGCAGGGCATGGCGTCGGACATCGAGATCCAGGCCAAGGAAATTCTGCGCATCAAGCGCCGGATGAACGACCTGTACGTCAAATACACCGGCAAGAGCCTGGAAGAGATCGAGCGCGCCATGGACCGCGACACCTTCCTTGAGGCTGACGAGGCGAAGGCGTTCGGCCTGGTCGACGAGGTGTTCGACAAGCGTCCGGGCGTGCCGGACGCCGACGGTTCGGCCTCGGCTTAACCGGTTTGATGGGCGGGTCCGGTATTTGGGTTTGCCGGACCCCGCCTGCCGTGTAGAATGGCGGGCCATTTTCAAGCGCGGATCCCAACCCGCGCGACGAGGTGAATGAATGACGAAATTGAGCGGTGGCGACTCCAAGAGCACCCTCTACTGCTCGTTCTGCGGGAAGTCGCAGCACGAGGTGCGCAAGCTTATCGCAGGGCCGACCGTGTTCATCTGCGATGAATGCGTCGAGCTGTGCAACGACATCATCCGCGAGGAGACGAAGAGCGCGCTCGTCAGCAAGAAGGACGGCGGCGTCCCCACGCCGCAGGAAATCTGCGACGTGCTCGACGATTACGTCATCGGCCAGCGCCGCGCCAAGCGCGTCCTGTCGGTCGCGGTGCACAACCACTACAAGCGACTGAACCACGGCGCCAAGGGTGCCGATGTCGAACTCGCCAAGTCGAACATCCTGCTGGTCGGCCCCACCGGCTGCGGCAAGACGCTGCTTGCGCAGACGCTGGCGCGCATCCTGGACGTGCCGTTCACCATGGCCGACGCGACGACGCTGACCGAAGCCGGCTATGTCGGCGAGGACGTCGAGAACATCATCCTGAAGCTGCTCCAGGCGTCCGACTACAATGTCGAGCGGGCGCAGCGCGGCATCGTGTACATCGACGAGATCGACAAGATCAGCCGCAAGGCAGAAAACCCGTCGATCACCCGCGACGTGTCGGGCGAAGGCGTGCAACAGGCGCTGCTGAAGATGATGGAAGGCACGGTCGCCAGCGTGCCCCCGCAGGGCGGGCGCAAGCATCCGCAGCAGGAATTCCTGCAAGTCGACACGACCAACATCCTGTTCATCTGCGGCGGCGCGTTCGCCGGCCTCGAAAAGATCATTGGCGACCGCTTGCAGGGCAAGTCGATCGGTTTCGGCGCGCATGTCGCCGGGCCGGATGAGCGCAAGACCGGCGAGGCGCTGAAGTCGGTCGAGCCCGAGGATCTGCTGAAGTTCGGCCTGATCCCCGAATTCGTCGGTCGCCTGCCGGTCATCGCGACTCTCGAGGACCTCGACACCGCCGCGCTGATCAAGATCCTGACCGAACCGAAGAACGCCCTCGTCAAACAGTATCAGAAGCTGTTCGAGATGGAGGATGTGAAGCTCGGCTTCAACGACGACGCTCTGACGACGATCGCCAAGAAAGCGATCGACCGAAAGACCGGCGCACGCGGTTTGCGTTCGATCCTGGAAGGCATCCTGCTCGACACGATGTTCGACCTGCCCAGCATGGACGGCGTCGACGAAGTGATGATCGACAAGGACGTCGTCGGCGGCACCAAGGAACCGGTGCGCGTCTATGCGAAGAAGGAAAAGGAAAAGACCGGCGACGCCGCCTGATCCCTTCCTATCGGATAAGTAGGAACGGGCGTCGATCGGGTGATCGGCGCCCGTTCTGCTATCGGGCGGCGGCAGGGGGACGGTTGCGTAAGCACTCGCCGGCTCCCTCATGCCCTACCTGGTTGGACCTCTGAGCGATCGCACGGCTTGCGGCACCGCCCAGACCCAATCCCTCCCCGACAGGAGAGAGATTTCGGGCGGTCACACCATTGCCCGCTTCCGCCCCAATTCCACCGCGACCAAGACCGCCGCGACACCCAGCATTGCGAGGTCGATCGCCCACACTGCCGGCAGTCCCAGCGGCGTCAGCGTGAAATGGATCAGCGCGGTCACCGCGATCGTTCCGGCCAGCGCCAAACGCAATATCCGCGCATCGGCCAGCCGCGGCACGATCATGCCAACCGCGACCAGCGCCGCGAGTCCCGACCAGAACAGCGGTACCAGCGGCATGTCCGCCCCGCCCAGCCCGCGTAGCCACAGCGTCCCGACGATCAGGAGCGGCGTACCCCAGACGACCATCGTCCAGAACCCCTCCAGCCGGGGGCTCGGCAAGCCGCGGCGTCGGCGTTTCTGCAGCCACAGCGACATGCCGGTCGCCGTCATCACGCACAGCCCCAGGCCAAAGACGATATAGGCCAGTTCGACCGCCAGCCCGCCGAAATTGCCGAAATGCAGGTTGTAGAGCGACGCCGCCGCCTGGCGCCCCAGCGGCCCGTCGGACAGGCCCAGGCGGTCCTGATACCGGCCGGCGGCGTCGAAATGATAGGCCTCGCCATAGATCAGCCGGCGGTCGTGCGCGGCGAGCAGCTGGATGTTCTGTCCGCGGGTGCCCGGGTCATGGATCGTGACATAGGTCGGCGTCGCGGCCGGATGGTTCTTGGCCATGTATGCCAGGGGAGCGGCGACGTCCGGCAGCGGTGCCGGCCGCTTGTCGACGGGATGTTCGGCGCCGAAGATCGGGGCATAGGCCGCCAGCGTGTCGCCGCCGTGATAGCGCTTCCCCAGCAGGTCGGCACCCACCGACGACAGGCCGATGATCGCACCCGTCAGCGCCAGCGCCAGCACGAAGGGCAGTGTCCACACCCCCAGGCGATTATGCCAGTCGGCCTGCGCCAGCTGCCGGTTGCCGCGCGCGCGCAGCCGGAACGCATCGCGGAAGATCCGGGGATGCGCGACGACTCCTGTTATCGCCAGCGCGGCCAGCATGACGCCCAGCGCCCCGACCAGGATGATCCCGATCGTCATCGGCAAATGCAGATAGGTGTGAAGGTTGACCAGAAATTCGGTCCAGGCGTGCGCCTCTGCGCCTGCCGCTCGCCCGGCCCGGTCGACGTAGATCGCGCCGTGATCGCTCGTCACCACGGTCCGCGGCAGGTCGGCGGTCGGCATCTTGACGTACAGGTGCGTGCTCGCCGGCTTGCCGGCCTTCGTATCGATCGCGGCCTTCGTCGCGACCGCCGCCTGGACCGCCGCCGGGGTCATGACCGGAGTCTCGGCGACGGTCGGCTGCTCCCAGCGCTGCCATCGCTCATGGATGACGACCAGCATCCCCGACAGCGCGATCAGATACAACAGGCCGCCCGCCAGCAGCCCGAGCGCGGCATGACCGCTCAGGGCCCGCTGGACGAGCGTCTGTCGCGGCACGACGATCGGATCATGCTTCATAGCGGCCACCATAGCAGAAGCCCGATCGCGGCGACGACGACCGGTGGGACGACCATGGGGATCGGCCCGGATTGTATGAGTTGCACGCTGCCGATGACCATCCAGGCCACAGGCGCCGTGGCCATGGCGAGAGCGGTTCGATCCGCCGCATGCCAGCCGAGCCGCGCCGCCGCGCCTTCCGCGCCCATCGCAAACATATAGGCTGCCGCCGCGCCGACCGGCACGACCAACACGAAAACCAGCAGGCGCCGACCGACGCCGAGCGCGCGGTGGGGCAGCGTCACGCTGGCCGGTTCACGCGCCGCCGGCGTCCGGGTCGGCGCCGTCCGGACGGCTTCCCGCGCCAGCAGCGCGATCGCTGCCAGCATCGCCGCGGTCGCCCCGACCGCGATACCCCACGCCCCGTCGGCGGTGGCAAGGAGCGCGATCGCCGCCGCGACCGTTCCCCAACCGGCAATCGCCACGCCACGCCGCGCGCCCCAGCCCTGCCGGATCAGCAGCACACCGACGACGACCAGCCCGAGGGTGGCGGCGAGAGGCATCAGAACCTCAGCCCCAGTGTCACCGTGCCGCTGCGTGGCGCGCCGTAGAAGCCTTGCGCCCAGAACAGGCTGGTCAGATACTTCGCGTTGGTGATGTTGCGGACGTTTGCCGTGATCGACACGGCATCACTGAGGTCGTACCGCGCCATCGCATCGACCAGGGCATAGGCGCCCTGCGTCGTCGTGGTGACGACCGGTGCTCCCGTCAGCGTCGTTCCTTCCTGATCGCGGACCATCCGGCTCTGATACTGGATCGACGCCCCCAGCTTCAACGCAGGGAGGGCGACCGGACTGTACACAGCGTTCAGCCGTCCGGTGTTGCGCGGCACATATGTCCGGACCGCCACGTCGCTAGGGTTTCGGATACGCAGCGCGGTGTAGCCGCCAGTCACCTGCAGACCCGGTGCGATCTGGCCGCCGACATCGACTTCGATGCCTTCCGACGTCGCATCGATCGTCGTGTACAATTGCTGGCCGGTCGCGGTGTCGAACCGGCCAGCCTCCGCCGTATTGTTCTGCCGCGCGCGGAACACAGCGGCGCTGGCATTCAAGCGCCCGCCGAACCATTCGCCCTTCACGCCCGCTTCGATATTGTCGCCTTCGATCGGGTCGAGCGGGCGGAAATTCTCGTCCAGCTCCCGCTGCGGATTGAAGATCGTCGCGTAGCTTGCATAGGCGTTGATGTTCGGGGTCAGCGCATAGGTCACGCCGGCGAACGGCAGCACGCGGGTCCGGCGGAACACGTTGGCGACGTCGTAGCTTTCGCCCTCGGCGGTCGCGCGGGTGACATTGCCGCCCAGCATGATCTTGAACGCATCAGCCGGATTGAGCCGGACGAGGCCATAGACGCTCTCGCGCTTGTTGACGGTATCGGCCTCCAGTGTGAACGGGTTGAACGACGGCTTGGGGAAGCGCCCCTCGAACGCGCTGTTGCCGGGCAGCGAGACGCCGGTGCCGGCCGGGTAGCTGGCATATTGCTTCAGCGCCGACACGCCGCGGTTCACGCCGAAAACGACGTCGTGCTGGCGCCCGAAGAGCGTGACCGGACCGGATGCATAGGCATCGATCGTCAGTTCACGCGTCGGCCCGTTGAACGCGCCGACGTAGGAGAGCAGGCCGAGGCCAGCGGTGCGATCGGGCGTGCCATAGACGTAGAACAGTTCCGAATCGTCATCGACCGCGCGGCGCAAGACGCTGAGCTTCGCCGACCAGCCGCCACCGAAATCATGCGTGAGGTCGCCGAAGACCTGCTGGTCGAGCACGTCCCACTGCGTCCAATCGGCCGACGTGCTGGTCGACCGCGCATAGTCGGTCGGCGTGCCGTCGGTGTAGAACAGCGGTAGCGCGCCCCACAGGCCGCCGTCGGCGCGGTTGTCCTGCCGCTGATAGCCGACCGCCAGCACCGTGTTCGCGCCCAGATCGGCCTCGGTGATGCCGTACAGGATTGAGCGTTTGACCTGATAGCGGTCGAGATAGCTGTCGGTGTCGAGATAGGCGCCGACGACCCGCGCCCGCACGCCGCCATCGGCGGTCAGCGGCACGGTGACGTCGCCGTCCACCCGCTTCTGGTCGAACGATCCGTAGAGCGCGGTCAGGCTTCCGGCGAATTCACGGCCCGGCCGCTTGCGGACGAAGTTGATCGTCGCCGACGGGTTGCCGGTCGACGACAGCAGGCCATTGGCCCCACGCAGCACCTCGACCCGGTCGTAGGTCGCAGTGTCGAGCGGGCCGCTCTGGATGTTGAACGCAAACGGCTGGCCGATGCCGTCGAGCTGGAAGTTCGTGATCTCGAATCCGCGCGCCGAATAATAGGTGCGATCGGTTTCGACCGACTGGACATTCACGCCGGTCGTGGTCTGAAGCAGCGTGTTGATGTCGGTCAGGCGGAAATCGTCGATCTGGGTGCGGGTGACGACGCTGACCGATTGCGGCGTATCCTTCTGGCTGAGCCCCAGCCGGGTCGCGGTGCGGCTGACGCCGGTCGCGTAATCGCCGGTGCCTTCGCTCGCTTCATCGCGGCTTGCGGTCACGATGACATCGCCGCGCGTCTGCTGGGGATCGGTGTCGGAGGCGGCGACGGGATCGTTGGCGGTCGCTGTGGCAAGCAGGAGGAGCAAGGCGGGGGTCATTCGACTCTCTACATCGTCTGTGTCCCCGCCCCGATAAGCGCCCACGAATGCTAATGCAACAGATTCTCAATAGCGAACGTCACAAAATGGTGAAGTCGTAAATCCGGTACACGTCGCTACCGGCCCGCAACACGAAACCGTAGCTTCCCGGCGACATCGGCTCAGTCGCACGAACACGGAAGATCCCGTCGTCGATCTCGTCGCTCGCGACCTGGATCGCATCCTTCGGATCGATTCCGATCCTGGCCCGCAGGATAGACTGCTTGCCGACGACCATTTCGCGCCGGCCGTCTTTCAGACGGAACCGGATCAGCGAAAACTCCGCCGGGGATTGCGCCGACACCGTAGCCGACGTGCCGAACGCGCCGACATTGCCGTCGTCAGTTTCGAAGTAGAAATAGAAGGTTGGCTGCGGATCCTGCGTATTTGCCTGAATCTCCGTCCGGGGTATCGCCAGAGTAATGCGATAGGGAAACAGAATGCTGCCATTCCCGGTCGCCCGCCCGCCGCTCGCCACGGTCGGCCGGATCCGTTCGATCCGATGTGCGCCCGGGTGCCCCATGTCGATGTACAGCCCGGGCATCCGCTTCGTCATCGGCGGCGCATCCGGCATCGCCGCCCCCTGTGCCCGCGTAGCACCGGTGCAGCGGTCCACCATCGCGGCGATGACGCGATCGGCGACCCCTGCCCCCTTCAACTCGACGATCGCGTCGGTCGACACGTCGTACCCGCATGGCAGGCCGCCGATCTTGGCCAGGATAACGTCCGGGCCGATCCCGGCACGCGTCAGGGCGATGACGCTGGCATTGTCGAAGTCCTCGGCCCCGGCCACCGACGGCGCTATCATCGCGCCGATGATCGTCGCCCAGACCGCACATGTCCCCCGCGTCATGGTTTCCCGCCCCCGTTCCCGCCGACGTCTTGGAGCCCGAGGACAGGAAACCGGTCCGCGGGCGCCCAGTCGAAACCCATCGGCGTCGCCTTAAGGCTTCGACATCCTCAGCGGCAGCTCAGGACCGGCGGATAAGCCTGAGGTCGTCATGTTGTAGAAGTGCGATCGGCAGCGAACCAGCAAGAGACTGGTTCGTTATGGTCGCAAGGAGATTGCAGCATGACCGATCAGACCCCGTCCGCGACCACGACCGAAACCGACGATCGCAGCGATATCGAACAGGCGGTCGATGCGCGCCGCGACGCGCTGGACCGCGGCGAAGGCGGGGCCGAATCTGACGTCCAGATGGGGGAAGGCGGTGCAGACGGCGTGGTCAAGAACCAGGATCGCGACCTCGGTCAGTAACTGCCTCAGACGATCTGATCGATGTCGCCCCCGGCGATCTCGATCCAAGACTGTTTGTACTGTTCGAAGATCGAAACCGTAGGGCGCGGGAGATCCTCATCGGCGAAGGCACCGATGGGGATCGCCAGCACGTCGTCCATACCCTCGTTGCGATAATAGACCGTGGCGCCGCAATCCGGACACCAATGATATCAGGCGCGACGAACGGTGTCGGCCACGCCATCCCAGACGCGGGACGATGCGGACAGCGTCACTGCGTCGAGGGGACAGCGGGCCCGCGCGGAAAACGGCCCGCCCGTACGACGCTGACAGGCGCGGCAACGACATACTGACACCCGCACCGGATCGCCGCGGCATGGTGCGGTCAGTTGACCGCACCGACACCGCGCAATGCGTTCGACGTCAGCCGGCAAGCGCCTTCTTCAGCAGGTCGTTGACCACACCCGGATTGGCCTTGCCGCCCATCGCCTTCATCGTCTGACCAACGAAGAAGCCATACAGCGCTTCCTTGCCGCCGCGATATTGCTCGAGCTGGTTCGGGTTCTTCGCCAGCACCTCGGCGATCACCGCCTCGATCGCGCCGGTGTCGCTGGTCTGCTTCAGGCCGCGGTCCTCGACGATCTTCGCCGGATCCTCGCCGGTTTCGAGCATGACTTCGAACACCTGCTTGGCCAGGCTGCCCGACAATGTGCCGTCGGCGACCAGCGCGAGGAGTTCCGCTGCCTGCTTGGGCGACACGGGTGACTGGGTGATGTCCTTGCCCAGGCGATTGAGCGCGCCGAACAGTTCGGACGCAACCCAGTTCGACGCCTGCTTGCCATCGACGCCGGCCTCCAGCAGCGCGTCGAACCAGCGTGCCGTCTCGACCTCGGCGGTCAGCACGCCCGCGTTATATGCCGTGACCCCTGCCGCTTCGTACCGCGCGCGCTTGGCGTCGGGCAGTTCGGGCAGGCTCGCACGGCATTCGTCAAGGAAAGCATCGTCGAGTTCGAGCGGCAGCAGGTCGGGGTCGGGGAAGTAGCGGTAATCATGCGCGTCTTCCTTCGACCGCATCGACCGCGTCGTGTTCTTGTCGGGATCGTACAGGCGCGTTTCCTGGACGATCGTACCGCCGCTCTCCAGCACCTCGACCTGACGTAGCGCCTCCTGCTCGACGACTGCCATGACGAAGCGGACCGAATTGACGTTCTTCGTCTCCGTCCTCGTGCCGAACTCAGCGCCCGGCTTGCGCACGCTGACGTTGACGTCGGCGCGCATGGAGCCTTCCTCCATGTTGCCGTCGCAGCTGCCCACGTAACGCAAGATCGCCCGCAACTTTCGCAGATAGGCGCCAGCCTCGGCCGGAGAGCGCATGTCCGGCCGCGACACGATCTCCATCAGCGCCACGCCCGAGCGATTGAGATCGACGTAGCTCATGGTCGGGTGCTGGTCGTGCATCAGCTTGCCCGCGTCCTGCTCGACATGGATGCGCTCGATGCCGATCTTCTTGACGCTGTTCTCGTCCTTCTCGTCGAGCA
>DASTEN010000042.1:0-2935 GCA_035709645.1 Sphingomonas sp. | reverse complement strand
GGTTTATCCTCGTCTTCGCGGGGATGACCGGGCGTGCGTGGTGGGGCGATGTTAACCCGGCTTCGATAGGCGATGCGCAAAGGAGTCCTCCATGCGCCGTCCCGCTCTCGCTCTTGCCGCCGTTGTCCTCGCCAGTCCGCTCGCCGCGCAGCAGGCGGGCGCACCGTTTACGGTGCAGGAAACCGGCCAGGGCTACGCGACGCTTGACGAGGCGGTCGGATCGATCCGCATGGGCCAGGGCACGATCCTGATCCAGCCCGGCACCTATCGCGAATGCACGGTTCAGGCCGGTGGGAACATCACCTTCAAGGCGGTGCAACCGGGCAGCGTCACCTTCGATGGCGCCCCGTGCGAAGGCAAGGCGATCTTCGTCCTGCGCGGGCGCAGTTCCACGGTCGACGGGATCATCTTCCGCGGGGTGCGCGTGCCCGACGGCAATGGTGCCGGAATCCGGACGGAAATGGGCAATCTGACCGTCACCAATTCGATGTTCCTCGACAGCCAGGAGGGCATTTTGGGCGGCGAGCCGACGGGGCAGCAGATCGTCATCGACCGCTCCACCTTCTCCGGGCTCGGCACCTGCGACGAAGCGCCCGACTGCGCGCATTCCATCTATCTGGCGAACAAGGGATCGGTGACGATCACCCGCAGCCGGTTCGAGAAGGGGACGGGCGGCCACTATGTCAAGTTGCGCGTCCCCAATGTGCGGATCGTCGACAACAGCTTCGACGATACCGGCGGCGCCAAGACGAACTACATGATCGACCTGCCCGAAGGCGGCACGGGGCTGATCGCGAACAACAGCTTCGTCCAGGGGCGCAACAAGGAAAACTGGACCGGCTTCATCGTGGTCGCGGCGGAGAACCGGACCTATCGGTCGACCGGCCTGCAGATCCAGGCCAACGATGCCCGCCTGGCCCCCGGCGAAACGCGCAGCCCGGCGTTCGTCGCCAGCTACAGCCGCGATGCGCTGGCGATCGGCGACAATCGGCTGGGGGCCGGCGTGCGCAAGTTCGAGACGCGCTAACGCGCCGTCACGACCGCGGCTTCACGCTTTTCGGGGCGGATGTATATCGACGTCAGGTGCGGCACGGCGGACTTCAGATCGGCTTCGATGGCCTCGATCAGCGTTTCGCCGTCGCCCATCGTCAACCTGTCGTCGAAATCGGCGCTGACCGCGACGAACACCGCGTCGGGCGATGTGTGGATGGTGCGGACGTGATTGACCGACACGATCCCCGAGTGACCGGCGACGCGTGCGCGGATCGTGTCGACCAGATGCTGATCGGCTGCCTCACCGATCAGCAGGCCCTTCGCTTCGCGGGCGAGCAGGATGGCGACGGCCGCCAGCACCAGCCCGATCGCGATGGAGGCGACCCCGTCGATCCGCGGATCGCCGATCGCGTGGCTGGCCCAGACGCCGACACCGGCCAAGACAAGGCCGATCAGCGCAGCACTGTCTTCGAACAGCACCATGAAGCCCGCCGGGTCTTTCGACCGGCGGACCGCCTGCCACCAGCCCAGATCGCCCCGGCTGGCGTCGAATTCCCGCACCGCGATCACCCAGGACGTACCTTCTAGCGCCACGGCGATGCCGAGAACGATGTAATTGACGGTTGGGTCGCGGAGCGGCTCAGGCTCAAGGATGTGGAGATAGCCTTCGTAGATCGACACGCCGGCACCGATCGCGAAGATCAACATCGCGACGACGAACGCCCAGAAATAGAGTTCGCGACCATAGCCGAAAGGATGGGCGCCATCCGGCGGCCGCGCGGCGCGTTTCTGGCCATATAGCAGCAGAATCTGGTTGCCGCTGTCGACAAGCGAATGGACGCCCTCCGTCAGCATCGATGACGATCCGGTTATGCCGGCGGCGACGAACTTCGCCACCGCGATCCCGACGTTGGCGGCAAGCGCACCGTAGAGGACGATGTTCGCGCGGATGGCGGCAAGGGCGGAGGAGAACGACACCCGCCGCTAATCGCCGGGGCGGGCAGGGCGTTCCATTGTTCCGTCCTTGCGCGTGGATAACATCGTGGCATTCGAATCGCGGGGTCGCCTTGGCATCGCGCTTCCGCGCAGGCTGACCCCGGAGCGTCAGTCCACGCTCATCGGCTCGACCGCAAGATCGGCCAGTCCGCGCGGTTCGTGGATCGGGCATTTGTTGAACCGGCCACGATATTCTGCGGAGAATTGATATGTTTCCTTCCGCGCGCGATTGACCGCACCGAGCGGTTGGTGCGCCGCCAGACCGTGCCATACGCTGAACGACAGGGCATCTTCCTGCCGTTCGCTGGTTCCATAGATCCAGGCCGCCTGGGGCTCGACGGTCAGTGTGGCGACCGTGCGGAACGGACTGGCATCCTCGTCCCACACCGCGCTCGCGTCCTCGATCGGCATTTCATCCAGGTCGGTGTTGAGCTGCACCCGCAGTTCCCATGTGCCGCCCTGTTCCTCGAGCAGTTCGTTCATCGCCTCCCTGTTGGCGTCCGGACGGCCGCTTGCGTCGATCGTCTCGTCGGCGAAATCCTTGATGCCGCTGACCGGCACGAACTGGAATTTGGCGATATGGTCGCCGTAGCGGAACGGCGTCTGGCTGAAATAGGTCGTTCCCAGCGGATGGACCGGTTTCGCGCCGCCAAGCGTGTTCAGCAATACCGACTTCTGGCCGATCGCCTCCAGTCCGGCCTCGGCCGCGCGCGCGACTGTCGACAGCAGCTTCTTAGCTCCCTCCGCCTTGTCGGTCGTCGCTGCAAGCAGCTTCAGGTTGGTCAGGAACTTGTCGGGCGTGGGTGCGGCGAAGGCGGGGGCGTTGGCGGTGACGAAATCCTGCGTCGTATCGTCTTCGCTGCCGGCTAGCCGTTCGCCGGAGACGCCGAGGACTTTCACCGCCAGACCGCGCGGCAGGCGGATGGCATCGTCCAGAATGTCACCG
>DASTEN010000041.1:0-3994 GCA_035709645.1 Sphingomonas sp. | reverse complement strand
GATCCCCGAACGGATTGAGGTTCGCGACGCCGAGCGACGGGGCGTGCGCCGCCGTCACCCTGGGCCGTTCGCGCCGCTCGATCGTTTCGGTTGCCGTGTCGTTAACCATGCACGGTCACTGAACAACAAAATTGGTAAAGTAGACGTTACTAATCCCGCCGAATCCCTCTTTTTGTTTGAGAACGCGGTTGATTGCCTGGACGAGCTGCTGCTGCAGCGCTTCCTTGCCCCCCTGCGTGAAGACGGCTTCCTCGTCGGTATTGCCCAGCGTCATCAAGATGGCCGATCGCACCGCGATCTCATGGGTTTTCAGGTTGCCGATCACGCGATCGTCGTACGGCGTCGACACCGCGATCCCGACCTGGATGAAGTGCGTGCTTTCCTTCAGGTTCGATGTGAATTCCTTCTCCATCGTGAAGTAGTTGGACGCATAATCGTCGCCGCCGCGGCCCTTCGGGGTTGGCAGGTGATCGCCCTCCTCGGCTTTCTCGGCGCCCTCGGCACCTTCGCCGCCGGCGCTCGCACCTTCGCCACCGCCGCCCTCGCCGCCTTCGGCGCCAGCGGCATCGGCGCGCTTTTCCTCGGACTTCGGAACCAGCTTGGGCGTGTCCTTGTCCTCGGCCTCCTCGGCATGGCCGCCGCCGATCAGGCCGCTGGAGGCGGCGTACAAACCGGCGCCGACACCGCCGCCGACCAGGATCAGCAGCACGACGACGATGACGAGCAGCTTGACGATGCCGCCCTTCTTCTTGGGTTTCGCGCCATCGGGCGCATCGGCTTTGTCACTCATGGTTCAATTCCCCCTGTGTCAGGCGAGTCGTGTATCGGGTTGATTGGCGTCGAATGCCGCGCCCGCATCGTTGGCGGCGGACGCCGGCCGGCGGGGCGTCGGCGCGGTCTGCTGGGCATCGCGGCGATTCGAATCGGTGAAGCCCGGGTTGGCGCCGGCGCCGGTATCGACCCCGGCGTGCGATAGCTTCAGGCCGCGCGCCTCGGCCATGTCGTGCAGGCGTGGCGCGGCGTCGGTCAGGATCGTCCGGGCCTGGGCCGTATCGGTCGCGATACGCACCTGATACTGGCCGGCGTCGTCGCGACGGACGGTGACGTCGAGATTGCCGAGCGCGTCGGGCGACAGCTTCAGCCGCGTCTCGCCGATCGCACCCGATTCGTCGCGCAACGTCTCGATCGTGTCGATCATCGACGTCATCCATTCCGCCCGCGACATGTCGAGCGTCTTGCCATCGGCCGCGGACGCGCCGGGCACCGCGATCGTCGCGGCTTGCACGCCCACGGAGCCGAAGCCGGAGACGAACGACAGCGGCAGCGAATCGCCAGATGCTTCCTCGGCATCGGCCGACGGCCGCGGCGCGGCGAACATCGCCTGGGCGAACATCTGCGCGGCGGGCAGAACATCGGCTTTCTGCGGCGGTGGCGGAGCGGCCGCCGGCAGCGCGACGGTCGTCACGTCAGGCCGCGCAACCGGACGCGCCGCCTCGACCGCAATGTCGACCGGCACGGTAATAGGCGTCGTGCCGAGCGGCGTCGAGGCGATCGGCGTCGGGGCGATCGGCGTCGACACGGTGACGGGCACAGGCGGCGGTGCCGTGGGGGTCGACGACGGCATCGTCGGTGCCGCGACCGGGGCGGCAGCGCCGCCCAAGATGTTCGGGTCGCCGGATGGGATCGGTCGCGTCGACGTCGGTAGAACATCCGGCATCCGAATCGGTGCGGTAGCGAGCGCCGGCGGCGTCTGGCGTGGGGCGACGAATGGGCCGCGCGCCATGGCGAGCGACGATGCCACCGCCGCCTCGACCGGCGCGAGTGTCGCGGGCGTCACGTCCACACGCGTTACCAGAGACGGCGGCACGCGGGGTGCATTCGGCATGGTAGGGGTGAGGACCGGACGAGTCGCGTGGTCGGGCGAACGCGTTGGGTCGCGGGTGACGATGTCGGCTTCCTGCCCCGCCTGACCTTGGCTGACGACCGGCGGCTGAACGGCCCGCAGCGATTGCGCGGCGGGCATGGCGACTGTCGTCAGCGGCGGCTGCGGCTGCGGCTGCGGCACTGCCGGATCGGCGGTCGGCGGAATTTGCGCACCGTCGACCGCCTCTGCGGGTCGTGGTGGCGTACCCTCGATCGGGGCGGCGGTATCGGGCGCGATCGCGGCCGGGCGAACGATCGTGCGGACGGTATCGAGGTTGGCCGGCGCACGATCGACGAACGGATCGGTCGGCGCCGACATCGTGACGGGCGCGGAACCGGTCGACGCAACGGTGACCGCCGGCACGACCGCGTCACGGCTCGTGACAACGGATTGCGGGGGGATGGGTGCGGCAGCCGGCTGCGACGCGTCCATCACGGTTTGCGACGCCGTCACCGGCGCCGCGACGACGGGCGTGGCCGCGCCAGCCGCTACTTCGCTTGCGGAGCCCGTCGCGACGGTCGACGCCGGCTGTGGAGCGGCTACCGGCGACAGCAGATAGGGATCGGGCGTCGCGGGATCGGGCGCGGCACGCTTTTGCGTCGGCGTATCTGCGTCGATCGGATCGTCCGACGTGTCGGCAACGGTCACGCCATCCTCGACCTCGGTTCGGGCCGGTGCAGCAGCCGCGGTCGGCGCGTCGAGTTCGTAGCGCGTGCGACGTCCGTCGACCTTCGGCGGCGCGTCTCCTGCGCTGGGCAAGGCGACCTCGGGCGCCGCTGCGATCACAGACGGATCGTCCCGCTTCACCGCCTGGTCCGGCGACACGACAGCCAACGGAGCGACGACAGGCGTCACCGTGGGCGACGGCAGGTGAAGCGGAATGGCTAGCGGGCGCGGCACTTCCGGCGCGGCGGTCACGCTTGGCGATGGTTGGGCGGCGACGGGTAACGACGGTATCGTTGCGATCGTTACGGCGGGCGACGGCGTCGCATCTGTCGCACGAACCGTCACTGCGATCGGCGTCGCGGCGTCGCCCGCGGCGACCGGTGCAGGCGTCGTGACGGACGCCGTCCATTCGGATGTCGCGGGAGTGACCGTTGGCAGCGTGGTCGTCACCAGCCCCGGCAGTTGGGGTTGCGACGATTGAGGTTTCGATGAAGGCGACGGCGTGGCCGACGTGACGGGCATGTCGACGACCAGCATCGCGGCGCCGCGCGGCAAGGATTTGCCGGCGGCGGCAAGATCCGGCAGGGCCGCTGGTACCGCAAACGCCGATGCCGCCGGTGTTTCCGATGGCGCCGCGACGACGACACCCGCCCCCCCCGGCGGAACCGCGATCGCAGCCCCCGGTAGCGCGACGGCCGCGGCATCGCCCGCCAGATCGGCGAATGCCAGCGCGAAATCGCTGGTCGTCGCCATCGGCGAGCCGCCCGTGCGGGCCGGACCCAGCAGCGATGTCAGCGATAGGGTGGTCGGTTGCAGCATTGCGAAAGCGTTCCTGGGACAAGATGTCCCGAGACACTCAGCAAGAAGCGTGCCGGTTCCTCTTGAAGTGCGGCGCATCTTCCATCGCGCGCAATTCCTTGCGCACGGCCTGTGCCTCGGCACGGACGATCAGCTTTTCGATCGCCGATTGGTCGCGGCGCGCCTCACGCGTCGCTTCGCGCGCACGCTCGACGCCGGCTTCGGCCATCGCGCGGCGCGCTTCGGCAGCGACGGCGGAGGCGTGCAGACGATCGCGGTAATAGGCGGCGGCGGCAAGATCGGCGGCAAAGCCACCGGCACTCGGGCGCGGCGCGACGGTATCGACCAGCCGCTGAATGCGGTGCGTAAGCTCGGTTTCGGTATCGAGTTTCGCGTTGGCTGCCGATTCGCCGGCGCGCGTAAGGTTGAGCTGCAGCGTGCGGACGCGCAGCAGGCGGTTCAGCTTCTGCGTGTGTTTGTCAGCCATCGCCGAAGACGCCGGTCAGTTCCATTACCGCATCGTCGAGCGCCACGACCGCGTCGTACTCCTGCCGGATGTAATCCATCACCGCCGGGTGATAGGCGATGGCCGCATCGATCGCGGGG
>DASTEN010000040.1:0-23100 GCA_035709645.1 Sphingomonas sp. | reverse complement strand
CCTCTGTCCGTTCAAGCCCAAGACGCCGCCGCCCAAGGACGGGGCCGACGCCCGCACCGTCGCCATAGGAGATCAGACGCCATGACCTGCCGCCTGGCGCTTGCCGCAACCTTGCTGATCGCAGCGCCAGCTCTCGCGCGTGACGACCGGGTACCGGCGGTGACGCCGATCGGCGATCCTGTGTCCTGCATCTCCACGGTCGGCCTGCGCAGCCAGGTGCGCAGCGACCGGGTGATCGACTTCACCGTCGCCGGCCGAACCTATCGCAACACGTTGCCGCAAGGCTGCCCCGGCCTCGGTTTCGAACGCCGCTTCGCCTACAGCCTGCCGCAGCCGCGCCTGTGCGATGTCGACATCATCACCGTGCTCCAGGATCCGGGGCTGTCGGGCGGCCCCAGTTGCGGCCTGGGCAGGTTCCAGCCGGTCGCGCCGCCACGACGGACGCGCTAATCGCCGGCAACGTGCAGGCCCCATTGGTCGTAGCGGAACCGCCGCGCGCCGATCCGGAAGTGTCGATCGTCGACGCGTTCGACCGGTGCCGTCGCGTCGACTTCGCGGATCATCCAGCCGGGGATGGCGAACCGTCGGACCGCCTGCCCGAACGGGCCGGCAAGTGCGGGGTCGACATCGACGAGCAGATCGCGCGCGCCGAGTCGGGTCGTCACCGCCGACAGGTCGTCGGGGTACAACAGGTCGGTGAAACGGTGCGACAGATCGAGCGCGACCTGCGCTGCCGACCGCCCGTCGGCGAAGACCGCGCCGGCGTGGCGATTGGCGTGGTTGACCCAGTCCGCGCCCAGGTCCCGTGCGATCCCGTCGAGCACATCGGGATGCAATGCGCCTTCCACCAACCGCCGGTTGTCGCGCGGGATGCGGATCTCGGGAGCGAATTCTAGGACACGCAGGGTCGCCTCCAGCTGGATCGGATCGGGATAGACGCTCCCCAGACCATGGCGCGACGACGTGCCAAGCAGCGACGACAGATCGCGCTCCGCCGGGCGTAGCAGGACGACGCGCGCGTCGGCGAACGCCGCCGCGCGATCGGTGCGGGCATGGCGGTGCAGCCGGCCGATCCGCTGGAGCAGTACGTCGATCGGCGCCAGATCGGTAATCAGCAGGTCGGCGTCGATGTCCAGCGACTGTTCCAGCGTCTG
This sequence comes from Sphingomonas sp., assembly GCA_035709645.1. Taxonomy (GTDB): domain Bacteria; phylum Pseudomonadota; class Alphaproteobacteria; order Sphingomonadales; family Sphingomonadaceae; genus Sphingomonas. The sequence continues at coordinate 21,946 of DASTEN010000040.1, read as the reverse complement.
TGTGCCGACCAGCACGCGTCCGCCCGCGCTGCGATGCTTGCCGAACAGCGCCTCGACACGCGCGTCGAGCCGTTCGCGGTCCGCGCGCGCGAACCGGCTGTGATGCAGGGTCGCGACGTCGTCGATTCCGAACGCCAGGTCCGGCGCCATCGCGGCGACGGCCTGGGCGACCGGGATCGCATCGCTGACCGTATTGCGCACGACCAGGACCGCGGCACCGGCGCGCGCGGCGGCCACCGCACGATCGGCAATCGCCTGCGGATCGGCGATCAGTCCGGCGATCTCGATCCGCACGGCCTTGTCGCCGCGCGCGCGCCCCTCTGCCCGGCGTGGTGTCGCGGCATAGCCCGACAGCGCCGGATAGGGCGTCGAAAGCGCCGCATCGAGCGTCGGCCGCGGCGTCTTCAGCAGGCGCGCCCGCGCCGCCGCGCCAAGCGTCGCCGACAGCAGCAGCGCGTGCCCGCCGATTGCGGTGTGGTTCGCCAGCAACCGATCGAGCAATCCGGTCATATAGGCATCCGATGCGTGGACCTCGTCGACCACCAGCAGGCTGCGCGAGAGTACGCCCGCGCGGAACAGCGCATGCTTGACCGGCAGTGTGCCGAGCAGCGCCTGGTCGATGGTACCGACGGCCACGCGCGCCGCCAGGAAGCGATTGGCGCGCTCGGCCGCCCAGTGCCGGTCCTCCGATCCGCCCGGCTCGCCGCCGTCCCAGCGCACCGCATAACCCGGCAGCGCCTGTCCGTGTGCGTCGCCGAACCGCAGATAGCCCGGCACCGCAAGCACCGCGCGCGGCCCCCCATCGCCCCACACGCGCCGCAGCATCGCATCGACCCGCGCATGGAGTTGCACCGCCGCCGATCGCGTCGGCAGCGCGAAGAACAGTCCGTCGACCATCCCGCGCCGTCGCAGTTCCAGCCACCGCCACAGCGCCGCCTCGGTCTTGCCCGACCCCGTTTCGGCCTCGATCAGCGCGACGGGACCCAGATCCTCCGCTGCCGCGTCCGATTGGAATCCGTGCGGCGGGAAGCCGAGGACCGCCGTGAAATCACCCGGCGGCGTGTGGATCGCCAGAAATCCGCGGGCCGCAGCCGCATCCTGCGCCGCACATTGGCGATACGGCGCGCGCTCGGCGCCATGCGGGCCTGCAATCGCGAACCGCCGCGTATCGGAGCCGAGCCAGTCGGCCAGCGTGACCAGCCCGGCGAACAATGCCACGAACCGCGGGGCATCCGGCAGCGGTGGCCCGTCTTCCCACGCGAGCGGCCAGCGAGCGCGAACGGCGTCGAGCAGCGCGAGAACCGTGGCGGTGGGGTCCCCGTCCGCTTTCGGCAGCCAATGGTCCGTATGCCTGGTCCAAACGCCGGTCTTGATGACCGATGTCGCATGAAATTCCGGCAGCGGTTTGCCGTGGTGCGCCATCACGGCGGCGAGGTGTTCGGCAGCGCCCCAGGCGTCGATCAGCGCCGCGAGCGCCTGCGCCGCGGCCCCTTTTCGCAACCCCGATTGCTTCAGCAGCGTCGCGACCGGTCCGGTATGCCCGACCATCGGGGATCGAGGATCGATCCGCGCCTGAAAGCCGCGGTTGGCCTTGCCGAGATCGTGGAGCGCCGCCAACGCACACAGCCGCGCGTCGTCCCGGCCGGTCGTCGCCCGTCCCGCCGCGACCTGTAACGGTCGTGCCCAAGCGGGCAGCACCACCTCCATGGCGGTGCCGACATCGAGGCAGTGGTCGATCAGCGGCAGAGCGGCCGTCACCGTCCCATCGGCAGTCCGCTCCAATTTGGCCCAAGCTTGCTGCACGCCGCATCGCCTCCGTCGTTGTCACGCGAATCGTGCGCGAAATCCTATTTTCAGAATAGCCTACGGGTCCGAAACGGACCCAACCGTCGTTGGCCTGACCCACCCCCTCCCCCACTCTCCCGCGCATGGGAGGGGCTCTACCAGCATGACCGACGCGCGACCGCAGCGCAGCCCGCGCGTCGGGCAGTTCGTGTCGCTGCGCGGACGGCTGTGGATGGTGGAGGGGGAGCCCGACGCCCCGCTTTCCGGACATCAGCTTGCGTGCATCGACGACGACGCCAGCGGCGAGGATGCGCGCGTGCTGTGGAGCGCGGAGGTCGATGCGCAGCTGCATGACGAGGAAGCCTGGACCTCGCTCGGCATCGGTGGCGGCGATGCGGCGACCTTTTCCGCCTATCTGCGCACCGTGCGCTGGCGGACCGCGACGATGGCCGAACGCGACCTGTTCCAGGCGCCGTTCCGGGCCGGCATCCGGCTCGATCCGTATCAGTTGCTGCCCTTGCGCAAGGCATTGCGACTGCCGCGCGTCAACCTGCTGATCGCCGACGACGTCGGGCTGGGCAAGACGGTCGAGGCGGGGCTCGTGCTGCGCGAACTGCTGCTGCGACGCCGGGTCGACTATACGGTCGTCCTCGCCCCCGCGGCGATGACCGGCCAGTGGCGCGACGAGTTGCAGACGAAGTTCGGCTTGTCGTTCGAGATCATCGACGCGCGCCATTTGGAAACGTTGCGTCGTCGTCGCGGGTACGGCGCCAATCCCTGGGCGGCCGGGTCGCGCTTCATCCTGTCCCACCGGCTGCTGACCGAGGAGACCTATGTCGCGGGCCTGCGCGACGTGCTCGAACGGTTCCGCGCGCGGTCGCTGCTGATCCTGGACGAAGCGCACCACGCCACCCCCGCCGGCGGGGGCCGCTACGCGATCGAAAGCCAGTTCACCCGCGCCTTGCGCGACCTGTCGGATCGCTTCGAACATCGGCTGTTCCTGTCGGCGACACCGCACAACGGCCACGCGAACAGCTTTGCAACGCTGCTCGAACTGCTCGACCCGCAGCGTTTCACACGTGGCGTGCCTGTCCGCCCGGCGGACCTCGACCCCGTCATGGTCCGACGGTTGAAGAGCGATCTGCGCGCGCTGGGTGAAGCATTCCCCGAACGTGTCGTCGAACCGATCGTCATCGATAATCTGCCCGCCGACGCGCCCGAGCTGGCCCTAGCGGCGATGCTGGCCGACTATCGGACGCTGCGCGAACGCCGCGTGGCCACCCTTGTCCCGGGCCAGGCCGCCCGGGCGCGGTTGGCGTTCGTCGGGTTGCAACAGCGGCTGCTGTCGTCGATCCCCGCATTCGCCCGAACACTGCGCGTTCACCTGGCGGGGCTGGACCGCGCGATCGCCGGACAGGCCGTAACCGTCGCGACACTACCGGAGATCGAGGCACCCGACCGCATCGAGGAAGAGGCGGCCGCGCTCGATCTTCTCGACCGCGCCGACGCTGCGGAAGTGGAGGCGGCGGCAATGTCCGGCACGACGGGCGCCGCACAGCCTTCGCTGATGGCGGAACGGGCCTGCGTCGTCGCGATGCTGACGGCGGCGGACGCTGCGAAGGCCGATACCGACGCGCGGATGACCTGGATCCTCGATTGGGCGCGCCGCCATCTGCTCGATGCGGAGGGGCAATGGGGTACCCGGCGCCTGATCCTCTTCACCGAATACGAAGACACCCGCCGCTGGCTCCGGCGCCAACTCTCCGTCCTGCTCGATCCCGCCGATGTCCATGAGGCCGATCGGATCGACAGCTTTACCGGCATCACGTCGACCGAACGGCGCGAAGGCATCAAGCGCGCGTTCAACGACCCGACGTCACCCTTGCGCATCCTGCTCTGCACCGACGCCGCGCGCGAGGGAATCAACCTGCAATCGCAATGCCATGACCTGATCCACGTCGACCTGCCGTGGAATCCCTCACGGCTGGAACAGCGCAACGGGCGGATCGACCGGAAGCTGCAACCCAGCCCCACCGTCACGTGCCGGTACTTCGTCTATGCCCAGCGGCCCGAGGACGTCGTGCTGGACGCGCTGGTGCGCAAGACCGAACTGATCCGCCGGCAATTGGGTTCGGCGGGCCAGGTGCTGGGCGCGCGGATCGCCGATCGGCTGGGCGGCGGCGGGATCGACCGCGCGACCGCGCCCGACCTGGCCGATCGCATCCGCGACGAGGAAGCCGACGACCGCGTCCGCGCGGCTGTGCGCGACCTGGACGACGGCGCCGACGCCCGCCTTGCCAGGCTGCGGACCGAACAGGCCGATCTGACCGAAGCGCTGGACCGCGCCCGTGCGCGCGTCGGCGTCGATCCGGCCGACCTGCAATCGGTCGTCGGGTTGGCGCTGGCGCGCGCGGGCGGCGCTTGGACGGCGCCGCCCCCGATCGGCGACACACCGGTCTTCGCGCTCGACCAACAGTCGCTGGCGGGCGATCCCAGCTGGCTGCCGCTGCTCGACGACCTGCGCGCGCGTCCGCTGAAGGCCGGGGAGCATCCCGGCGAATGGCGCGCGCAGGCCGATGCCGCAGTGCGCCGCATCAGCTTCGCACCCGCGATCCTGCCCGACGGTCGCGATGCGGGCGACGTGGTCCAGCTTCACCTCGAGCACCGGCTCGTCCGCCGGCTGCTCGGGCGCTTCATGTCGGCGGGCTTCCGCAGCGGGCTGGAGCGCGCCTGCGTCATCCGGACGGCCGCTGGGACCACGCCGCGCGTCATCCTGCTCGGCCGGCTGGCGCTGTACGGCGAGCACGCCGCGCGCTTGCACGAAGAGGTGCTGAGCGTCGCGGCCGACTGGCGTCCGCGGACCGAACAGGATCCGCCGTTGCGCGTTCTGGCAGAGGGCCGCGAGGCCGAATCCCGCGTCCTCGACGAATTGATCGATGCGCTGCGTGTCGCCGACGATGCCGATCCCGACGTCGCTGACGCCTGCACCGCACAGGCCGCCCGCGACGTCGCCGATCTGCGTCCGGCCCTGGAGGCGCGCGCCGCCGCCCGGATCGATCGCATCACCGCCGAACTGACCCGCCGCGCATCGTCCGAGGCACGGGGGTTGGAGGCATTGCTCGAACACCGCATCGCACGGATCGCGCGCGAGCGTGGCGTCGACGACGGTCAGCTGTCGCTGCTGCTCGATCCCGCCGAGGCCCGGCAGCGCGCGGCCGACCGTCGATCGTGGGAGCGTGCCGCATCCCGGCTGGACGACGAACGGATTCGCGAACCGGAACGGCTGCGCGCCGCCGCACGCGTCCACGCCACCCGGCTGGAGCCGATTGGCCTCGTCTATCTGCAGCCCGGCGCATGACCGCGCCGCTGCCGAATCGCCAGCACGACTGGATCGGGTATCTGCAACCCGTCGGTCTTGTCGTCGCCCCGGCGGCGCTTGCCCGGATCGGGCTGTGTCCGACGCCGCAGACCGCCGCCGACACCGCGGTGGTCGAGCAGTCGCTGGCCGGGTTCGCGGCCGACCCCTGGCCCTTTTTCCGCGATGTGCTCGGCTGGTCCGAAACGCGGGTCGCGGGTTCGCCCGGCGGGCCGCCGCTGCCTGATGCGGTCCGCTTCGCGTTTCGCGAGGCGGATACGGTGCTGGAGCCGCACTGGGCCGTCTTCGCCCCCGATGGCGGCATCCAACTGCTGGTACGGATCGAGGAGCCCGGCCTGATCCTCGACCGCCGCGGCACGCTGGACGGGTGGGAGGCGACCGCGCAGCAACGGTTCGAGCGGCTGTTGCGCGAAACCGGGGCACCGGCGGGTATCATCGTCGGTGCGTGCCAAACGGGCCGGCACGACGGCGACACGACCGAGCCCGTGCTGCGACTGGTCGTCGCTCCGCGCGGCGAAGTGTCGGGTCACATGACCTGGCCGATCACGGCGCTGACCAGCGTCGGCGGGCGCGGGATGTTGAGCGGGTTGAAGCTCTTGCTCGATGCGCATGCCCTCTTCACCGGCCCACCGTCGCATCGTCTGCCCGCGCAACTGGCGGAAAGCCGTGCGGCGCAGGCCGATGTGTCGTCGCGACTGGCCGGGCAGGTGCTCGCCAGCCTGCACGAACTGCTGCGCGGGCTGGATGCCGCCGATCCGGCCCGCATCCGCCGTCTGGCGATCGACGATCCCCAGCATCTGTACGAAGGGTTGCTGACCGTCCTGCTGCGGCTGATCTTCATCCTGTACGCCGAGGATCGCGGGCTGATGCCGTCGGCGTCGGGGGCGGCGGCGAAGACGCTGTACGAACAGGGCTATGCGCTGGGCGGTCTCCACGTCCGGCTGCGCGACGACGCCGCGCTCTATCCCGATACGATGGACGAACGGCGCGGGGCATGGGGGCGGTTGCTGGCCCTGTTCCGGCTGGTCGATCGCGGGCACCCGTCGGGCTTCATGCAGGCACGCGGCGGCACGCTGTTCGACGAAGGCGCATTCCCCTTTCTGCTGGGACGCGACGATGCGGGCGATCCCGAAACGCTGCTGCCGGTCGGCGACGGCTGCATCCTGCGCGTGCTCGACGGCCTGCTGATCGACCGCGGCGAACGCATCGCCTACCGCGCGCTCAGCGTCGAACAGATCGGGTCGGTCTATGAAACCGTGATGGGTTTCACCGCCGAGCGCGCCGCCAACGCGATGCTGGCGATCCGCGCGGGCAAGGCCAACCGGGTGCCGGTGTGGGTCGATCTGGTCGCCCTGGCAGCGGTGCCCCGCGGCGAGCGCGAGAAACGGCTGAAGACGCTGACCGGCCGCGGCGCCTATCCCGCCGCCGTCTCCAAAGCCTTGCGCGCGGCGGCCGATGTCGACGCGGTCGCCGCGGCACTTGTCCCGATCGCCGATCCGCGGGCGTGCCCGCGCGGGCGAGCCGTCCCCCCTGGCACGCCGATCCTGCAGCCGACCGACGAGCGCCGTCGGACCGGCAGCCACTACACGCCGCCCACGCTGACCCGCCCGATCGTCACCCACGCGCTCGAACCGGCCTTCGCGCGCATCGGTCCGGACGCGCGGCCGCGCGACGTTCTGGACCTGAAGGTCTGCGACCCCGCCGCAGGATCGGGTGCGTTCCTGGTCGAGGCATGCCGACAGCTCGGCGAGCGGTTGGTCACCGCCTGGACCCGCTGGCCCGAACAGCGCCCGACGATCCCGCCGGACGAGGACGAACTGCTCCACGCCAAGCGCCTCGTCGCGCAACATTGCCTGCGCGGGGTCGACCGCAACCGCCTGGCGATCGACCTCGCCAAACTGTCGCTGTGGCTGGAGACGCTGGCGAGCGCGCATGAATTCACCTTCCTGGACGCGGTGCTGCGGTCGGGCGACAGCCTGGTCGGCCTGCCCAATCCGAAGATCATCGCGGTCACCTGGGGCAAGGTGTCGGGCCAGCACAGCTTCGTCGAACGCATCGTCCAGGACGGCATCCGCGCCGCCGCGGAACTGCGCCAGCTGATGCGGATCGAAGCCGAGATCGCGCCCTATGCCGCGCAGGAACAGCGCCACCGCGCCGCAACCGAGGAGCTCGAACAGGCGCATCTGGTGGCGGATGCGATCCTCCATGCCTTTTTCGCCGGCACCGGCGCGCGCGACCGCGAGGCGCGACTGGCCGAGGTCCAGCAATGCGCGATGGCGCCGAGCGACACCAACTGGGCCCGGTTGCGTGGCTGGCGCGAGGCGCTGCGCGCCGCACCCGTCGGGGTTACGAGCTTTCACTGGGAACTGGAATTCGAGGACGTCTTCACCCGGCCCAACCCCGGTTTCGACGCGATCATCGGCAACCCGCCGTTCGCCGGCAAGAACACGATCGCCGCCGGCAATGCGTCCTCCTACGGCGACTGGCTGAAGACCATGCACCCCGGCGCCCACGGCAATGCCGACCTCGCCGCCCACTTCTTTCGTCGCGCCTTCAGCCTGCTGCGCATCGGCGGCGCCTTCGGCCTGATCGCGACGAACACCATCCGCCAGGGCGACACGCGCGAATCCGGACTGACACGCATTCTCGCGGACGGCGGCACGATCTACCGCGCGATCAGCCGGCATCGCTGGGAAGGCGAAGCGGCGGTCGTCGTCGCGCAGGTGTTCGTACGGCGGGGCGCGGTGGCCGACGAACGGCCCCTACTCGACGGTCGCCCCGTGCGGCGGATCTCGGCGTATCTGATGGAGGGGGATCTGGACCGGTCGCCGGAAAAGTTGCGGGCCAATCAGCGGACCGCGTTTGAAGGAACGAAGGTCTACGGCGCCGGATTTCTTTTCCAGGACGACAGGCCGGCATCGGACGCCAACACGATCGCAGCGATGCACGCGCTGCTCGATGCCTATCCTGCGAACGGCACGGCGATCAAACCCTTCCTCGGCGGTGAGGACATCAACAACCATGTGACCCATGCCCATTCCCGATATGTCATCGACTTCCAGGACGCCTCGCGGGTCGATGCCGAATTCCGCTGGCCGCAACTGATGACGATCGTCCGCGACGTCGTGAAACCGTATCGGGATACCGTGAAACGCGCGCGGACCCGCGAGGCGTGGTGGCTCTTCGAGGAAGCCCGTCCCGGCCTGTATGGCGCGATCGGCGGGCTCCACGATGTTCTGGTCCTTTGTCGCGTGTCGCCGCACCTGTCGATCGCGCGCGTGCGCGCTCGACAGGTGTTCGGCGAGTCCGTCGACGTCTTCGCACTGTCGTCGTTCGCCGCCTTCGCAACCTTGCAGTCGCGGGTGCACGAACTCTGGGCGCGATTCTTCGCCTCGTCGCTCGAAGACCGCCTCCGCTATACTCCGTCCGACTGTTTCGAAACCTTCCCCCTGCCCCCCGGCCATGCCGATGCTTCGGCGCTCGAGGTCGCGGGCCAGGCCTATCACGATCGCCGCACCGCGCTGATGATTGCGCGCGGCGAGGGGATGACGCCGACCTACAACCGGTTCCACCGCGCAAGCGACAGGTCGCCGGATATCGTCGATCTGCGCGCCCTGCATCACGCCATGGATCGCGCGGTACTGGCCGCCTACGGCTGGGACGACCTCGCCGAGGCCGCGGTTCCGGTGTTCCTCGATGCCGAGCAGGACGACGATCATCGATATCAGGGCCGGCTGTTCTGGCCTGCGCCCGTTCGCGATGCGGTGCTCGCGCGGCTGTTGCGATTGAACGAGGAGAGAGCGCGGATGGAGCGGTTGTCGTGAAGGCCGCCGGCGTGCGCGCGGACATGGTGCGGCGGTTGCGGCGCAACCTGATCGGCCCGTGCGAGGCCGAGGATGCCGATCTTGCGACCGAGCGCCTGCCGGCCGGCGAAAGCCCGTCGCGCTGGTATCTGGCGGGCTTTCTGGCGCCATCGGGCGAACTCGCCGCGGATCCGCCGGTCGAGGCCGACGCCGCGCCCGACGACCTCGATGGCTTCCTGCCCGAACTCGACGCGCTGGCGGTCGCCGGCGCAGCGGGTGACCTCGACGAACCCGATACGCCGCCGGCCCGTCGCCGCTTCCTGCCCAGCAGCATCGGCCTGTCGACGATGGTCGATGCCGGCGTCACCACGCTCGACGTCACCGTGACCTGGGGCGATTACGTGCCCGAACCGCCGCTGCCTCCCGAGGTGCTGGACGCCGGGGGCGAGCCGCGCAGCGAGCCCGTGACCTGGCGCCGGGTCCCGCGCAGCACGCGCCTGGAAATGCCCCTGCCAGACGAAGCCCAGGGTATCGTGCATCGGGCGCTGCCCGGGACCGCTGCGACCGCGCGTCCGGGTGGTGGGCTGGAAATCGCCGTGCGGGCGCGATCCTTCGCCCTGCCGCTGGCGTCGGGCGGGACGCGTGCCGTGCGGGTCGTGTCCGTGTTCCTGGTCAACAAGCGGCTGGAGCCGCCGTCGCACTACCGCGATCTCGCCTATGCCTATCAGGCCCGGCTCACTCTCGGCTGTGCGAGCGGCTTCGTCGCGCAGCACGACCTGTCGCGCATCGCCCGCGACGATTGGGACGATCAGCTCGCCGATCTGCATTACCGGAACGCCGCCGCCTTTGCCGCAGGGCTCGGCTGCGCGGCGGCGCACGTCGCGGACGACGACGGATGCGTGCGGACGATCCACACCACCCACCTGCCCTGCGCAGCGGTCGAACGGACGGTCGCCGCCACCGTCGACGGCGTCACATTCGGGATGGACCGGCTGGCCGAACTCGCCCGTGGCGACGGCAGCGGATTGCAGGCCGCCCTCACGCCGCTGACCGCCGCCTATGCCGACTGGTCCGCGCGCCAGCACGATGCGTGCGGCACCCCCGGGCTTGCCGACGCCCCCCAGCGCACGCGGACGGCCGCGACACTGATCGCTTCGCAAGTGGATGCCGGCCACCGCATCGCCGCCGGCATCGCGCTCCTGGCCAGCGACGCGCGGGTCCGCACCGCTTTCGAAATCGCCAATCGCGCGGTCGCCGACGCGACGCGTGCCCGCCGCCCGAGCGTCACCACGCCGACCTGGCGCCCGTTCCAACTGGCGTTCATCCTGCTCGCCCTCGCCGGTATGGCCGACAAGCGGCATCGCGACCGCGAGATCGCCGACCTGCTGTTCTTCCCCACCGGCGGCGGCAAGACCGAGGCGTATCTGGGCCTGGCCGCCTTTACCATCACGCTGCGCCGGCTGGGGGCGGCGGGGCTGCTGGGCGCGGGCGTTTCGGTCGTCATGCGCTATACGCTGCGGCTGCTGACGCTCGATCAGTTGGGGCGGGCAGCGGGCCTTGTCTGCGCGCTGGAGCTGTTGCGGACCGGCCCCGACTATCGCGACGACGGCGGCCGGCCGCGTTTGGGCGACTGGCCGATCGAAATCGGTCTGTGGGTCGGGTCGGACGCCAGCCCGAACACGCTTGGCGGCAGGGGCGACAAGACCGACGGCACCGCCGTCAAACGCGTGCGCGCCTATACGTCCGGCCGCGATACGCGCGCGCCTGCACCGATCAAGGCGTGTCCCTGGTGCGGCACCGCCTTCACGCCGCAAAGCTTTCGCTGCACGCCCAACGCCGACGCGCCGACCAACCTGGAAATCCGCTGCGTCAGCCTGACCTGCCCGTTCACCGGCGACCGCGCGCTGCCGGTGGTGACCGTCGACGAGGCGATCTATCGTCGCCTGCCCGCGTTCCTGATCGCGACGATCGACAAATTCGCCGCCCTGCCCTGGAACGGTCAGGCCGGCGCCTTCTTCGGTCATGTCGACCGCGCCGATGCCGACGGCTTCTACGGCGGAGCGCAACCGGGCAAGGGCCGCAACCTCGACGGCGGCTATCGGCTCGATCCGCCCGACCTTATCGTGCAGGACGAATTGCACCTGATCTCCGGCCCGCTCGGAACGGTCGCCGGGCTCTATGAATCCGCGATCGACGCGCTTGCCACACGCGACATCGGCGGGACCAAGGTCCGGCCGAAGATCATCGCGTCGACCGCGACCGTCCGCCGCGCGCACGACCAGATCCGCGCCCTGTTCGACCGCGACGACACCCGCATCTTCCCACCCCCCGGCATCGACCGGCGCGACAGTTTCTTCGCGCTGACCCGGGCGGAGAGTGAGGCCGATCCCGCGCGCTGGTATGTCGGCGTCGCTGCGGCCGGGCGCGGACCGAAGCTGGTGTTCCTGCAAGCGCTGGTGACCTTGCTGGGCGCCGCACAGGGGCTGGCCGACGACGGCGGCGAGGCCGACGCGTATCGGACCGCGCTCTGCTATTTCAACGCGCTGCGCGAACTGGGCGGCGCCCGCCGCATCGTCGAGGACGAAGTCGCCGCCCGGCTGGCGCAGTATGGCGAGCGACGCCGTCGGCTGGAGCCGGCCGACCGTCCGTTCGGCGACCGGATCCTGGGCGAGCCCGTCGAGCTCACCTCGCGCGTGTCGACCGATCAGGTCGCGGCCGCCAAGCGCCGGCTGGAAGCCGATTTTCCGGCCGCGGATGCGGTTGACGTCGCGCTGGCGACCAACATGATCTCGGTCGGGCTCGACATCGACCGATTGGGGCTGATGCTGGTTCAGGGCCAGCCCAAGACCGCGGCCGAATACATCCAGGCAACCAGCCGCGTCGGGCGCAATCCGGCACGCCCCGGTCTGGTCGTCGTCGTCCTGAACGTCCACCGCCCACGCGACCGGATGCATTTCGAACAGTTCGGCCATTTCCACGACACCTTCTACCGCGCGGTCGAGGCAACCAGCGTCACGCCGTGGTCGCCGCGCGCGCTCGACCGATCGCTGGCGGCCGTTGTCGTTGCGATCGCCCGACACCTCGATCCGGCGCTGACCCCGTCGGGAGCGGTCGCGGCGCTGGCGACCGCCCCGGCGACGCGCGACGCGGTCATTCGCCATCTGGTCGACCGCGCGCCGGCGCAGATCGAGGGCGGGCGCGATCGTCTCGCCGATACGATCGCGGGCCTGCTCGACGACTGGATCGCGACCGCCGATGCGCAGACGGCAAGCGGCGGGCGCTTCAGCTACGACACCCGCCCGCAACGCCTGCTCCACCCGCCGCTCGATCCGGTCGCCGACAGCCTGACGCCTGCGCACCGCCGCTTCGCCGCGGGGTGGAGCATGCGCGACGTCGAACCCGGCGTCCTGATCAAACCCCGCGGCCCCGATGGCGAGCGGGTCAGCGGGGCCGGAGATATGTCATGAGCAAGCGCGTCACGCTGCGCCAGTCGCAGATCGTCACCGGTTTTGGTCCCGGCGCCATGGTCGACCTGCCGACCCGGTCGGTCGTCATCGGCGGACTGGACCTGTGGCATATGCGCGAGAGGGGCAGCTGGCGTCCGATCCACGAACCGCGCGCCACGCAGGTCCTGGAAACCCTCTTGCGCGGGAGCGGCCGGCTGGCGGACGGGGTCCGCCTGACCCTGCGCACGCCGCCTGCCGACGACGACGCGCGTGCCCGCGACGGCGCCGCCGAGCCGCCGGGGATCGAAGCGCGCGTGTTCCCCGCCTGGTTCGTCGCACGCGATGGCGAGGATGCGGGCGATCTGCGTCGTCGCCGGCTGGTCCGCTGGCGCGACCTCGATCCGCGGGGCCGCTGCGACCTGATCGACGACGACGGTCGCCGCCGGCCGGTCACGCCGATCCGCTTCGTCGCCGGGTGTCGCAAAGGGCATTTGCAGGACATCGACTGGACCTATGCCGTGCACGCCGGGATGGAGGGACGGTGCGTCCAGCCGCTCTGGCTGGAGGAACGCGGCACGTCGGGCGACCCGGCGCTGACGCGCGTCGTCTGCGGATGCGGTGCCGCCCTGTCGCTGAAGGATGCCCAGCGCGACGGCATGTTCGGCAAATGCCGTGGGCGCCGTCCATGGCTGCGGACCGACGAATCCGATGGCGCGTGCGGCGAAAACCTGCGCTTCCTGACCCGCACCGCGACCAACGCCTATTTCCCCCAGGTCCTGACCGTCATCTCGCTGCCCGCCGCCGAGGACGATCTGACGGCTCGGATCGAGGAGCATCTCGACGCGATCGACTGGGTGACGACCGTGGCGGAAATGGCGGTGGCGCGCCGCGCCAACCCGGGGTTGCGGGCGGCATTGGAGGGATGGAGCGACGACGATATCGTCGCGCGGATCGATCGGCTGCGCGTTGTCGGCAGCCAGTCGCTCGCCAAGGCGCCGAAGGTTGCCGAGTTCGATCTGCTCGCCTCCGGCCTGCCGGAAATCGGCAATGATACGCCCGACGCCCGGCTTCACGCGCGCACGCTGACCCGCGATGCCTGGGACGGCCACCGCCCCCGCCTCGCCGCCATCGAAACCGCCGTCGCGGTCCACCGCCTGCGCGAAGTCGCCTGCCTCTACGGCTTCACCCGATTCGAAGCCGCGCCCACCGCGATCGACGGCGATCTGGAGGAACTCTATCTCGCGGTCGAGGGCGCCGCGCTTGCCAGCGAGCTCGAATGGCTGCCCGCGGTCGAACAGCGTGGCGAAGGCATCTTCCTGCGCTTCGATCCCGAGATCATCCGCGCCTGGCTGATGCGCCCGGCGGTCCAGGCCCGCGGCGAGGCGCTGTACCGCGGGTGGGACCGGTGGCGGATCGACCAGCCCTATGGCGACAAGCTGCAATTCCCGCGCATCGCCTATTACGCCATCCACGGCTTCGCCCATGCGCTGATGAACGAGATCGCGCTCGACTGCGGCTATCCCGCGACCGCGCTGAAGGAGCGGCTGTATGCGATCGTCGACGAGGATGGCGAACGCTACGGCCTGCTGCTCTACACCGCGTCGACCGGCTCGCAGGGGACGCTCGGCGGCCTGGTCGCGGTGCTGCCCCGCCTGGGCGCCATCGCCGAACGGGCGCTCGAACGGCTGGCACTGTGCTCGGGCGACCCCATCTGCGCGGAGCACGACCCCGATACCCACCGCGACGACCGCGCGCTGAGCGGTGCCGCCTGCCACAGCTGCCTGCTGGTCGCGGAAACCAGCTGCGAAGCGCGCAACATGTACCTCGACCGCGCCCTCACCACCCCGACGGTCGCGAGCGCAGCGACGGCGTTGTTCGGGGTGTGAAAAATTCGTCCACAGCAAATGGAAGCCGTTCTGAACCTATCGATCCATTCGTCTTGACGATCGGGACTTTCGGCATGCCAATCTCGACCTGGAGGCCGCGATGATCGGATGGCGTGACGACAACGGCGACATGCATCGCGGCTCGCTGTTTGCGACCTTTGCGGCGCTGGCGAACGGCGCGGCGTGGAGCTTTCCGGCGCTCCGCCCTCACCAGCGCGAGCCGTGGCACGCCTTTACCGTCCAGGTCGCCGCGCTCGCGCTGATCCGTGCCGGGCAGGACGCGCTGCCGGCGACCGAGGCCGAATGGCGCGACCTGCTGATCGGCCTGACCCCGGAGTATCCGGACGGCGAGGCATGGGCGCTGGTCGTCGATGACTGGACGAAGCCCGCGCTGCTGCAGCCGCCGATCGTCGCGCCGGGCGACAAGGCGGCGTACAAGAACCGCCTGCCGACGCCCGATACGCTCGACATGCTGGTCACCGCGAAGAACCATGACGTGAAGCAATCGCGGATGGTCGGAGCGGGCGACGAGGACTGGCTGTTCGCGCTGGTCACGTTGCAGACGACCGAAGGTTTTCTGGGCGCGGGGAACTATGGCATTTCGCGCATGAACGGGGGCTTTGCCAGCCGCATGGCGCTGGGCGTCCGTCCGATCGGCGGGGGCGCGGCGAGCGCGTTCCGCCGCGATGTCGACCGCCTGGTCGCCGACGCCCGAGCGCGGCCCGACCGTCGCGGCGGTACACCGTTGCTGTGGACCGTGCCGTGGGACGGCACGACGTCGCTTCGTATCGAATCGCTCGACGAGCTGTACGTCGAAGTCTGCCGCCGCATTCGCCTGGAGCGATCGGCGGATGGCGCGATCACGGGACGGGCGGCGGGATCGAAATGCGCCCGCATCGCCGCCGCCGAAACCAAGGGCAAGACCGGCGATCCGTGGGCCCCGATGAAGGCCGATGGTTCGTCGAGCCACACGCCGACCGGTGCCGGCTTCGGCTATCGCCAGATGGCGAACCTGCTCGATGCCAAGAAGATCACCCTGCCGCTGCTCGCTGCGCCGCATGCCGGCGACGATCAGGCGGCGCTGGCGATCGTCGCGGCAGCGCTGGTGCGCGGGCAGGGCAAGACCGAAGGGCTCCATCGCCGGACCGTCCGTACCTATCGATTGGATCGTCTGGCCGGGGACGATGCCGCGATCGAGCGGATCGGCCTGGTCGCGCGCAAGCGGGCCGACGAAGCGGGCGAAGCCGGCAGGCGCCTGCGCCGCGCGCTGATCTCGCTGATGCAGGGCGGCCCCGATTCGGCGCGGTTCGATGACGAAGCGGCGAAGAAGAAGTCCGAACGCTGGCTGGTCCGCTTCGACGACGCGGTCGACGACGAATTCTTCGACGCGCCCTTCTGGTCGGAAGCGGCCGAGGACGACGGCAATCACCGTCTGGCGTGGCGCACCCGCCTTCGCGTGCTTGCCGACGCCGCGTTCGAAGCCGCCGCCGATGCCGCGCCCCGCACCGAAGTCCGCCGCATCCGCGCGCGGGCACGGGCGCGATCGTTTCTGGACGGCCAGATGATGAAATGGATGGACGAGGTGCAACATGGCGAGTGACGCAACGGTCGACGTGCCCGACGCCGATACCGCGGCCGAGCGCAAGGATGCCGTCGCGTCGATCGCGGGGCAGATCCGCTATCTGTCGTCGGGCGACCGCGCGCAGTTGCGCCGCATCTACCTGACCGGGCGGCACGAAGCCGACGGCATCGTCATCGGGCTGATGCACGGCGCAGGCCTCACCGCACCCGGCGCGCCAGCGGCCTTTGCCCCATGGCGGCTGCTGGCGCATTGCGCGGCGCTGCTGTCGGGCACCGGCGCCAAGCAATCGCACGCCACCGGCCGCCGACTGGGCAGCGCGCTTCAGGCGATTGGTCTGTCGGAAAATCGCCTGCTGCGGCTGCTGTCGGCGCAAGGCGCTGGGCTGCAATCGCAGGTGACGCGCGTTTTCCGGATGCTCGCCCAGCGTGGCGACGGGCCAGTCAACCTGCGGACCCTTTTCGATCTGGTCGGCGCCGATCCCGACCGTGCCGAGGCCGCCCGCTTGCAAATCGCACGAGACTATTACGCCGCCACCGCCGCGGCCGACAAAGGGGACGTCGAGTGACGACTGACACCAATACCGGCACCACACCGAAGTTCATTCAGATTCACTTCCTTGCCGCCTGGCCCGGCGCGCTGCTGAACCGCGACGACGCTGGCCTGGCAAAGCGGCTACCGTTCGGCGACGCCATCCGCACGCGCATTTCGTCGCAGTGCCTGAAACGCCATTGGCGCGTCGCCGACGACCGCCACGCGCTGCACACACTCGCCAAGCGGGAAGGCGTCGAGGGAATCCGATCGAAGATCGCGATCGAACGCGAGGTGACCGGCCCGCTGCGTTCCCGTTTCGACGGCGCCGCGGTCGATGCCGTCGAACTCGCTTTCCTCACCAAATTCTACGGCAAGAACGCCAAGGACAAGCAGCAGCGCCAGGCCCTGTTGTTCGGCCGGCCCGAATTGACGTGGATGCACGAACAGGCGACGCGCATCCTGTCCGAGAATGCCGACGCGGCCGGCGTGAAGGCGGCCGCAGAGGCATGGATCAAGGACGAGAAAGCCAATCTCAACCAGCTTCGCGACCAGAACCTGCTCGCCGCCTCGCTGGAGGCCGCGCTGTTCGGCCGCATGGTCACCAGCGACACCCGCGCCAACCGGGACGCCGCGATCCATGTGGCGCACGCCTTTACCGTCCACGCCGAACAGGCCGAACTCGATTACTTCACCGTCGTCGACGATCTGCGCGACCGCGAACAGGGCGACGACGCCGGCGCAGCGGGCGTGTTCGACACCGAACTGACCTCCGGCCTCTATTACGGCTATGTCGTCGTCGACGTACCGTTGCTCGTCTCCAACCTGACCGGATGCGCGCGCGGCGACTGGGCTGGGGACCACGACCGCACGCTGGGAGGCCAGGTCGTCGAACATCTGGTGCATCTGGTCGCCGAAGTCTCGCCGGGCGCCAAGAAGGGGTCGACCGCGCCCTACAGCCGTGCCGAATTCGTGCTGGTCGAAGCGGGCGATCGCCAGCCGCGCACGCTGGCCAACGCGTTCCGCGATGCGGTGGCGACGACCGATCGCGACTCCAACCACTCGCTCGGCAACCGTACCGCACGGGCGCTCGGCCGGCACCTCGACGCGCTGGATGCCATGTACGCGACCGGCGAGACGCGCCGCCACGCCGCGTTGCCCGACCTCGCGCTCGACACGGTTCGCAACGGCAGCCTGCCCGATCTTGCAAGCTGGGCGGGTGGAATCGTCCGCAGCGCCACCCTGTGAGGCACTTGCTGCTCGATCTCGACGCGCCGCTGATAAGTTTCGGCGGCGACCTGGTCGATGCGTACGGCGTCGTGCGCGACTTTCCCGCCAAGTCGATGCTGGCCGGGCTGTTCGCCAATGCGCTCGGCTGGGAACGCTTCGATGTAACCGATCACGCCGCGTTGCAGGCACGGTTGTTGATGGGGTCGGCACGCGTGGCCGAGGGGCAACGCCAACGCGAATTCCAGACCGCCAAACTGGAAGCGGGCGACCGCGGCTGGACCACCCACGGCCGGGTCGAGGGGCGCGCGGGCGGGGCCGACACCTACAAGTCGCCGCACATCCGCTATCGCGACATGGACGCCGATGCCCGCGTACTGATCGCCTGCCGATTGTCGCCCGCCGACGACGCGCCCGATCTGGACATGCTGGCCGCGGCGCTCACCCGGCCGGAGCGTCCGTTGTTCATCGGCCGTAAGCCGTTCGTCCCGTCCCGCCCGCTGTTTCTGGGCTTCGTCGAAGCTGCATCGGTCCCCGATGCGCTGATCGCCGGGTTGCACACGCTCGACGCCGCCCCGCTCCGTCGCGACGATCTGCGCGCGCAATGGCCGCAGGCCGAGGCTGCCGCCCACGCGCTGCCCGGCGCACGGGAGGACCAGCTGACCGACGAACGCCACTGGCCAGCCGGCGTCCACGCCGGGCTGCGCCGCGTCGTCCACGGCCGGTTGGCTTGGCCGGAGGCGACCGCGTGACGCTCCACCTCGTCCGCATGGGCATTGATCTCCATGCGCTCGCCCGCTTCGCCGCGGCCCGGCGGTTGAGCGACGACGACTATGGCTACGCGCTCCACGCCGCGATGGCCGCGCGGTTCGGCCCCGACGCGGCCCCGCGCCCATTCCGCTTCCTGCCCGATCACCGCGCCGGCGCGCATCTGCTGGGCTATACCGCCGACCCGGCGCCGCTGCTGGACGCCGCCGCGCTGCCTGTCGTCGACGACCTGCTCGACGGGCTGTTTGACGGTGTGAGGGCGCAGGCGATGCCGCAGATGTGGCGCGCAGGTGCCCGATTTGGCTTCGACGTTCGCGTGCGGCCCGTCGTTCGTTTCGGCAAGACCGTTCGCGCCGCACGCAGCGACCGGTCCGACGCCTGGCAACGCCGCGCGAGCGAGATCGACGCCTATGTCGCCGCTTGCGAACGCGCGGTTGCGGCCGGAGACTCGGCCACGACCGTCGATCGCGCGGGCGTCTACCTCGACTGGCTGACGCAGCGGCTCGCCCCGGCGGCGACCCTCGACACCGCAGACGTGTCCACCTTCCAGCGGTCGCAGGTCCGCCGCGGCACGCACCGCGACGACGGGCGTGCCCGCACCCGCACCGTCGAAGGGCCGGACGCAGTCATCGGCGGGACGCTGACCATCACCGATCCGGATACCTTTGCGGCGCTGCTGGCCAAAGGCGTCGGCCGCCACGCCGCCTTCGGCTATGGCATGCTGCTGCTCTCCCCACCGAGCCGCGCGGGCTAGATGCTGTCGGGTCGTCTCGGCCTCGAAAAGGCGCGCATCCCGCACGCCGATCGCCAGGGGCTGGTATGGCTCGATCGCGGGCGATTGGAGGTCGAGGACGGCTGCCTGCGTTTCGTCACGGCGGGCGGCGGGGCGTTGGCCGCAGGCGATTATCAGATCCCCTATCACGCGATTTCGATCGTGCTGCTCGGCCCCGGGTCGAGCGTGACCCACGACGCGCTGCGGTTGCTCGCCCGCCACGGCTGCGCCCTCGCGGCGATCGGCGAAGGCGCCGTCCGGTTCTACACCGCGCCGCCGCTGATGCCCGACAGTTCGGCGCTCGCCCGCGCGCAAGTCCGGCGCTGGGCCGATCCGAAGCTGCGGATGGAAACTGCGCGAGCGATGTATGCGATGCGCTTCGGCGAAATCGTCCGGACGCGCGACATCACCGTGCTGCGCGGGCAGGAAGGCGCACGCATCAAGCGCGCGTACATGCTGGCTGCGGAGCGCCATGGCATCCCCTGGGCCAGCCGCCGCTACGATCGCGAGAATCCGGAAGCCGGCGACCTCGCCAATCAGGCGATCAACCACGCGGGATCGGCGATGACCGCGGCGGCCGCGGTCGCGGTCGCGGCGACCGGAGCGGTCCCGCAACTGGGATTCGTGCATGAGGATTCCGGGCAGAGTTTCGTCCTCGACATCGCCGATCTCTATCGCCACGACGTGCTGCTCGACATCGCATTCGGCGCGGTGCGCGAGGCGAGAGCACGGGGCGCGGTGCCGATCGAGCGGCTGGTGCGCAAGCGCGCCGCGCTGCTGTTTCGTCAGCGCAGCGTCATCCCCGGCATGATCGACCGGATCAAGACGCTGCTCCTGCCCGGCGGCGGCGGGCCGCCCGCCGGCGACGACGCGACCGCCTGATGCCGTTGACCGTCGTCATCACCCGCGACGTCGAAGACCGCTACCGCGGCTTCCTGGGCTCGGCGATGCTGGAACTGGCTCCCGGCGTCTACGCCCAACCCCGAATGAGCGCCGGCGTGCGCGGCCGCATATGGACAGTCGTCGAGGACTGGCACACCCGCCTGCGTCGCGGCAGCATCATCATGTGCTGGGCCGAACCCGCCTCCGCCGGCGGCCTCGGTCTCTCCATTCTCGGCGAACCGCCAAAGGACATCGTGGCACACGACGGCATCCTGCTGGTACGCCGATCACTTACCAGCAAACCGACAGCCGCGCCGGACGGCTAGCGCATTGGGGGGGCAACAGCCGGCCGAACGCACGCAATCTTTGACATCGTGAGCGAAATCAATCAACTAACCGCCAGGGTCTCCCCCGCACCCGCGGGGATCGACCCGTCGCGGGGCTCTACAAGCTGATCGAAGGCGCGTCTCCCCCGCACCCGCGGGGATCGACCCCATCCTAGTGAGAGCGTCTTCTGCCCCGCGGGGTCTCCCCCGCACCCGCGGGGATCGACCCCAAGCCTATGGTCGGACAGGGATAGTCCGCGAGTCTCCCCCGCACCCGCGGGGATCGACCGCGGTCGGCCTTCCCTCGTCGGGATATGGCATGGTCTCCCCCGCACCCGCGGGGATCGACCCCTCGGCCGCCTCGTAATCCTGGGGCTTCACCGGTCTCCCCCGCACCCGCGGGGATCGACCCTCGTCGCGACCGACCTCGGCCATTTTGCGCGGGTCTCCCCCGCACCCGCGGGGATCGACCCGAAGGGCGGCGGCGAGCAGGCGGAGAGTACCGGTCTCCCCCGCACCCGCGGGGATCGACCCTGATCGGCCGACGCCCCGCCTTCCTTGAGGTAGTCTCCCCCGCACCCGCGGGGATCGACCCCGCGCTCTCGCCGGCCGCCAGGCGCAGCTGAGGTCTCCCCCGCACCCGCGGGGATCGACCCGACGTTCTCGGGCTATAATTGGACGTTCGGCGGTCTCCCCCGCACCCGCGGGGATCGACCCACCTCGCGTCCTCGACTATGGCGGGGCGGCTGGTCTCCCCCGCACCCGCGGGGATCGACCCCACCCTGCTGCGCGCCAGTGAATTCCTCTCCGGTCTCCCCCGCACCCGCGGGGATCGACCGGAGACGGCCGAGGCCGTGTCCGAGGCGGTCGAGTCTCCCCCGCACCCGCGGGGATCGACCCGGCGCGAACGTCTTTGTCTTGAGCGCGGCCGAGTCTCCCCCGCACCCGCGGGGATCGACCCTGGCCCTGCAGCGCCGTGATCTCGCGGTTCAGGTCTCCCCCGCACCCGCGGGGATCGACCCCAGCGGAACAGGCGGTATGCGACCGCGAAGGCGTCTCCCCCGCACCCGCGGGGATCGACCCTCTGCAGGCCACCGGCCAGACAGGAAACTCGAGTCTCCCCCGCACCCGCGGGGATCGACCCCTGACATGAGCCGCACCGCCGAAAAGTCCGTGGTCTCCCCCGCACCCGCGGGGATCGACCCCTGGTGGACCAGGAGCGGCAGCAGCGCGCTATCGTCTCCCCCGCACCCGCGGGGATCGACCGCCGGCTGGCTCGGTGGCGGTCTGAGCACAGCGGTCTCCCCCGCACCCGCGGGGATCGACCCAGTGATGTCGGCATCGGGGGCCAGCTGGCGCAGTCTCCCCCGCACCCGCGGGGATCGACCCTGGATGGACACCGATCGCGCCCGCGAGCTCGGGTCTCCCCCGCACCCGCGGGGATCGACCCTCCGACATGCCGCTGACGCGGACAAGTATGGGGTCTCCCCCGCACCCGCGGGGATCGACCCGCTGATGGCATATTCGCAGGTTAGTCGTGAAAGTCTCCCCCGCACCCGCGGGGA
>DASTEN010000039.1:0-2650 GCA_035709645.1 Sphingomonas sp. | reverse complement strand
GGCCGGAGGAAATGGCCCGGCGCCACCAGACCGCTGCAGCCGCCGAGTTCCTGCGGGAAGCGAAGGCGGCATGAGGATCGCCATCGTCACCGACGCCTGGGCGCCGCAGGTCAACGGCGTCGTCCGCACGCTGAGCGCCGTCCGCGACGAACTGATCGCGATGGGGCACGACGTGCTGATCGTTTCGCCCGACCGGTTCGCATCGGTCCCGTGCCCGACCTATCCCGAAATCCGCCTGGCCTTCGCGCGCCGTTCGACGGTCGGGGGCATGCTCGCCCAGTTCGGCGCGGATGCGATCCACCTGGCGACCGAGGGGCCGCTGAGCCTGGCGGCGCGCGCGTGGTGCCTGGCGCGTGCGCGACCGTTCACCACCGCCTATCACACGCAGTTCCCCGACTATGTGTCCGCGCGGACCGGCATCCCGGCCGAATGGATTTGGCGGTACATCCGCTGGTTCCACGCGCCGGCCGCCGCGATCCTCGCATCCACCCCGTCGATCCGCGCGACGCTGGTCGACCACGGCCTGCCCCAGGTGCGGCACTGGGGGCGCGGTGTCGACCTGACCGCGTTCCACCCCGACGTGACGCCGCATCCCGCGCTTGGCCACCTGCCGCGCCCCATCCAGCTGTATGTCGGGCGGATCGCGGTCGAAAAGAATGTCGGCGCCTTCCTGTCGAGCGGACATCCGGGGACGAAGATCGTGGTCGGCGATGGGCCGGCGCGGCCTGTGCTGGAAGCTGAGTTTCCGGCCGCGATCTTCATGGGTGCGCTGGCCGGCGCGGACCTGGCCGGAGCCTATGCCGCAGCCGATGTGCTGGTGTTTCCGAGCCGCACCGATACCTTCGGCCTGGTGATGATCGAGGCGCTGGCCTGCGGCACGCCCGTCGCGGCCTATCCGGTGACCGGGCCGGTCGACGTCCTGACGGCGGATACGGGCGCGATGGCCGACGATATCGGGCAGGCCGTCGCCGATGCGCTGACACGCGACCGGACCGCTTGCGCCGCCTATGCGCGCGGCTTCACGTGGCGGGCCAGCGCGTCGCAGTTCCTCGATGCGCTGGTTCCCGTATCGCAGGCGCGCGCCGCCTGATCCTGCCTTGCCTCTCCGGCTAAGGTGCATTAGATCAACTGGGCACAGCGGCCGCTCCTTTGTTGGGGCGGCCCTTATCGTTTCTGGAGACTACGGCCGTGACCCAGCCGCTCATGCCCCATGCGACCGCCAGCTGGCTGGTCGACAACACCGCCCTCGGCTTCGATCAGATCGCCGATTTCTGCGGCCTCCACATCCTGGAAGTGCAGGCGATCGCCGACGACACCGCCGCGACCAAGCTGACGGGGCGCGACCCGGTGCGCGCGCACGAACTGACGATGGAGGAGATCGAGAAGGGCCAGGCCGATCCCGACTACCGCCTGAAGATGCTGAAGGGTCCCGAGCAGGTTCGCCGCACCAAGGGGCCGCGCTACACGCCGGTCAGCAAGCGCCAGGACAAGCCCGACGGCATCGCCTGGATCATCAAGAACCACCCGGAAATTTCGGACGGCGCGATCGGCAAGCTGATCGGTACCACCCGTACGACGATCGCCGCGATCCGCGACCGCAGCCATTGGAACATCGCCAACATCGTGGCGAAGGATCCGGTGACGCTCGGCCTGACCAGCCAGCGCGAGCTGGACGCGCTGGTCGCCAAGGCGGCGAAGGCCAGCGGCCAGGAAGCCCCGACCGATACCCGGCTGGAGGGCGACCGCGAGGCGCTGCTCACCCAGTTGCGCGCCGAGCGCGAAGCGGCGGCGCGCGAGGCGGATGGTGAGGAAGCCGGCACCGGCGCGCCGGTCGAGCATACGGCCGAGACGCTGTTTAAACGCTGAGCGTGCCGGGATTAGCGCCAAGCTAATCCCGGACTCGCGCCGCGCGGGCGGCGGGGCGGCGCAGCCGTGTCGTCCGACGGCGTGGCGCTCGCTACTCCTCGTCCGTTCGTGCCGAGCCTGTCGAAGCACCGTACTTCAATAGGCTCGCGCGTCGCTCGCGGCCCAAAGACCGGTGCTTCGACAGGCTCAGCACGAACGGAATTTGGCTATAGCGCTCAGCTTTTTCGCACTACTCTCTCCACCAGCCCAGCCGCGAATCAAGCGGCCCCGCGAAGGAGAGCTTCCCGATGTGCGACGACCTGACCGAAGCCGATAACGAAGCCTATCTGTCGGACGGTGGCGTCAGCCGCCGCCACTTCGCCGCGATCGCCGGTGCGGCCGGTATCGTCGCCGTCCTGCCGCGCGCAGCCGATGCGCAGGCGACCCGCGGTAAAAATGTGACGATCACCACCGCGGACGGCACGTGCGACGCCTATTGGGTCGCACCTGCCAAGGGCAAACATCCTGCGGTCCTGGTCTGGCCGGACATCTACGGCCTGCGCCCCGCCTTCCGCCAGATGGCCGACCGGCTGGCGAGCTCGGGCTATGCGGTGCTGGTGGTCAACCAGTTCTACCGTTCGACCAAGGCGGATTTCATCAAGCCGGGCGAGACGCTGGAGACGCCGGGCGTGCGCGAAAAGATCATGCCGTGGCGTGCGTTGCTGACCCCGGATGCGACCCGGCGCGATGCCGCCGCCTTCGTCGCATGGATCGACAAGCAGCCCCAGACCGATACGAAGCGCGG
>DASTEN010000038.1:0-3618 GCA_035709645.1 Sphingomonas sp. | reverse complement strand
CGCTGCTGGAGCATCTCGAAACGGTCGAGGTCGATGCGACGCGCGACGCCGCGGGGGCGTTCGCCATGCCGGTGCAATGGGTCAATCGCCCGAACCTGGACTTCCGCGGTTTCGCCGGGCGGATCGCGCGCGGCATCGTGCGGCCGGGGGACGCGGTCAGGATCGTGCCGTCGGGCAAGACCAGCCGAATCGCGCGCATCGTGACGTTCGATGGCGATCTGGCGGAGGCATCGGCCGGACAGTCGGTCACGCTGACGCTGGCCGACGAGATCGACTGTTCGCGCGGCGACGTGATCGCCGCAGCCGACGACGCGGTGGAGGCGGCGGACCAGTTCGCGACGACGATCGTCTGGATGGACGAAACGCCGCTGCTGCCGGGGCGCGCCTATTGGCTGAAGACCGGAGCATCGACGGTCAGCGCCACCGTCCGTCCGCCCGAACACGCGATCGACGTCAACTCGCTGGCCCACCTGTCGGTCAAGACCCTGGGGCTGAACGACATCGGCGTGGCGCACGTCCATGCCGACCGCGCGATCCCGTTCGCACCCTATGCCGACAGTGCCGATCGGCCCGGCAACCGCGACCTTGGCGGCTTCATCCTGATCGACAAGCTGACCAACGCGACGGTCGCGGCGGGTATGATCGACCGGCCGCTGCGGCGTGCGCAGAATGTGCATTGGCAGACGATCGAGATCACGCGCGAGGCGCATGCCGCGCAAAAGGGGCAGGCGCCCAAGCTGCTGTGGTTCACCGGCCTGTCGGGATCGGGCAAGTCGACCATCGCCAACCTGGTCGAGAAGAAGCTGCATGCGCTGGGCAAGCACAGTTTCCTGCTGGATGGCGACAATGTCCGCCACGGCCTGAACCGCGACCTGGGTTTCAGCGACGCCGACCGGATCGAGAACATCCGCCGCGTGGGCGAGGTCGCCCGGCTGATGACCGATGCGGGGCTGATCGTGCTGACCGCCTTCATCTCGCCGTTCCGCGCCGAACGCGAGATGGTTCGCGCGCTGATGCCGGAGGGCGAGTTCCTGGAGATCTTCATCGACACGCCGCTCGGCGTCGCCGAGGCGCGGGACGTGAAGGGCCTGTATGCCAAGGCGCGGGCGGGCCAGATCGCCGACTTCACCGGCATTTCCAGCCCGTACGAGCGACCGGAGGCCCCCGACATCCGCATCGACACCGCGCGTATCTCGCCCGAGGATGCCGCCGAACTGATCGTCGACCGCGTCGTCGGCATGTGGAGTCCGGTGATTTGACCGATGCAGAGCTGGCGCGGGAGATCGCGACGGAGGCGGGGGCGTTGCTGCACCACCTTCAGCACGCCGGGCGGCTGGCGGGTCGCGCACTGGGCGACGAAGGCGACCGCGCCGCCAACGCGCTGATCCTGGAGCGGCTGCGCGCGGCGCGCCCCGACGATTTCGTGCTGTCCGAGGAGAGCGAGGACGATTCCCGCCGCTGCTCGGCGCGGCGCTGCTGGGTGATCGATCCGCTGGACGGCACGGCAGAATATGCCGCGATGCGCCCCGACTGGGCCGTCCACATCGGCCTCAGCATCGACGGCCGCCCCGCGGTCGGCGCCGTGGCCCTGCCTGCGCGCGGTGTGACCTTGTGCACCGAAGGCTGCCGGGCGGCACCGCCGGCCCGCGTCCCGCCGCGGATCGTCGTCAGCCGCAGCCGGCCGCCCGCCGAAGCCCTCCGCGTCGCCGACGCGCTGGGCGGGGAACTAATCCCGATGGGATCGGCCGGGGCAAAGGCGATGGCGGTCGTGCTGGGAGAGGCCGACATCTATCTTCATTCCGGCGGGCAATATGTCTGGGACAATTGCGCACCGGCCGCGGTCGCACTGGCAGCGGGCCTGCACGTCAGCCGCCTGGACGGCGCGCCGCTGGTCTATAACCGGGCGGACACCTGGTTGCCCGACCTGCTGATCTGTTCGCCCGCGGTGGCGGACACGGTGATCGCCGTGGCAACAGAGGGCGGTGCTGCGGCAGCGGATTGACCAGCTTGCGAATACGGCGGCCTCCTCGACCCGAGGGAGCCGCCGTTTTTGGTCAGCCCACCCGGATCGCGCGGACCGAGCGGCCGTTTGCCAGGCGGACCATGTAGCCGCCCAGAGCCCCGCGCCGTATCGACAGCGTCGCCCCGGGGGCGGGCAGGGCGGTTCCGGTCCATGCCTCGGTCGTCGTCCAGCGCGCGCCACCCTCGACAGTGATCGTGTATTTGCCGTAGCCCAGGTCGGCCACGCGCTCGATCTTGGCATCCAGCTGGGTGATCTGGTCCTCCGGCCGGTCGGGCCCGTCGCGGCCGAACAATCCGACGCTCGGCAGCGGAAAGCCGAACAGCGAGCGGCGGGTCGACTTGACCGCCTCGCGGTCGACGATGACGACGTCCTTGCGCCGGACGGCGTCGACCAGCTTGCGCGCAGCGGCGTCGCTGCAGGCCAGGCGTTGCGTATCGTCGCGGATGTCCAGGCACGCGGCGACGCCGTCGATCAGCGTCCGATCGACACCTCCATCCTGTGCCGATCCAGAAACATTCAGAAACATTACCGCCAGTAAGTGGCCATAGTTCATGCGCTCTGTCCCTTCAAATGATTGCCTAGCTAATAATCGTCGAAAAAATGTAATTGAAAAGTCGAATAAAAATCACGCCTGTTGCGCGAATGCGACACTCCCGCGACAATTGATGCTCGAACAACTTCTAGCATTGCGAAGTTTTCATCGGGAAGTGACCATAAAGGCAGACCCGGTGCGACCACCGGGGTAAGTCCTGCCGTCGAACCGGGCGGCTCAAGGGGAAGAAGACATGAATCGCACTTTCCGCCGGCGCCTTCTCGCGTCGACCCTCTTCGTATCAGGCGCTTTCGCGCTTCCGGCTGCCGCGCAGACCGTCGAGCCGTCGGTGCAGAACGACTCCGGCACGCCCGCGCAGGACGTGGTCGTCACCGGCTCGCGCATCGCGCGTCCCGATCTGGAGAGTGCGGCACCCGTCGCCGTCGTCGGCGCCGATGAAATCGCGCTGCAGGCCGGCGCGCAGAACATCGAAAACGTCCTGAACGACCTGCCGCAGGTCACCGCGACGACGACCGCCACGTCGAACAACCCCGGTGGCGGCGTCGCGACGGTCAACCTGCGCGCGCTGGGCGCATCGCGCACGCTCGTGCTCGTCGATGGCAAGCGTTACGTCTCGTACGACGTCACTCAGATCGTCGACTTGAACACCATCCCGTCGGCATTGGTCGAGCGGGTCGACGTCGTGACCGGCGGCCGGTCGGCCGTCTATGGTTCGGACGCGATCGCGGGCGTCGTCAACTTCATCACGAAGCGCAATTTCTCGGGCTTCGAACTGAACAGCAACTACGACATCACCGAGCGTGGCGACGGCCAGTCGTGGGACGTCAACGGCACGATCGGCGCGAATTTCGACGACAACCGCGGTAACGTGACCGCGCATGTCGGCTATCTGACGCGTCGCGGCACCTTCGCCGGCGCGCGTTCGTTCGGCAACCTCGCGCTGACCAACACCAACGTGAACGGCGTGCCGACGCTGATCAACGCCGGTTCGCCCAGCGTTCCGCAGACCCGAATCCTGCTCGGCACCGCGTTCAGCGCCAAC
>DASTEN010000037.1:0-3933 GCA_035709645.1 Sphingomonas sp. | reverse complement strand
TCGTGAAGAAGATCGTCGAAGAACATTTCGGCACGATGCACTTCACCGACCGCCCCGGCGGGGGCACGGTGGTGACGCTGGCGTTCGATGCCGGCACGCTGTCGAGCCTTTCCGACCCGAACGCGCCCGACGACGCGTCCGACCCTAGCCCTGCCATGCTGACCCGGAATCGGAACATCTGATGAGCATCGACATTCTCGTTGTCGACGACGAATACGACATCCGCGAACTGGTCGCCGGGGTGCTGGAGGACGAGGGGTACGACACCCGCCTCGCCGCCGACAGCGATGCCGCGCTGGAGGCGATCGCCACGCGGCGGCCGAGCCTGGTGCTGCTGGACGTCTGGCTGCAAGGGTCGCGGCTGGACGGGCTCGACCTGCTCGACGAGATCAAGCGGCGCGACCCGTCGATCCCGGTGCTGGTCATCTCCGGCCACGGAAATATCGACACCGCGGTCGCCGCGATCCGCCGCGGGGCGTCCGATTTCATCGAAAAGCCCTTCGAGGCCGAACGTCTGCTGCTGCTGGTCGAGCGCGCGACCGAGACCGAGCGGTTGCGCCGCGAGATCGCGTCGCTGCGCGCATCGGCGGGGCGCGAGGACGACCTGACCGGCAGCTCGACCGCGATCAACGCCGTACGCGCGACGCTGAAGCGAGTCGCCTCGACAGGCAGCCGAGTGCTGATTTCGGGCAGCGCCGGTGTCGGCAAGGAAGTCGCCGCGCGCCTGCTCCATGGTTGGTCGGGCCGCGCCAACGCGCCGTTCGTGATCGTCAGCGCCGCACGGATGACGCCCGAGCGCGTGGAGGAGGAACTGTTCGGCGTGGAGGAGAGCGGCGACCTCGTCCGGCCCGTTCTGCTCGAACAGGCGCATGGCGGCACGTTGTTCCTGGACGAGATCGCCGACATGCCGGTTGCGACCCAGGCGCGGATCCTGCGCGTGCTGACCGACCAGAGCTTCACCCGTGTCGGCGGGACGCGCGTGGTGAAGGTCGACGTGCGCGTCGTCTCCGCCACCGCGCGCGACCTGCAGGGCGAGATCGCGGAGGGCCGATTCCGCGAGGACCTCTACTACCGCCTGAACGTCGTTCCGGTCGTCATCCCGGCGCTGGCGGAACGCCGTGAGGACATCCCCGCGCTGGTCGAACATTTCGTCGCGCACTACGCGTCCGAGCGGCGTGTTCCCACTCCGGAGGTCGCCGCCGACGCGATGGTCGCGCTGCAAAGCTACGAATGGCCCGGCAACGTCCGACAGCTTCGCAACGTCGTCGAACGCACGATCATCCTGGCGCCGGGTAACCGCATCGGGCGCATCGATCTCGACCTGCTGCCCCCCGAAGTGCTGGGGCGCGGCGATGGCGAAGGGGGCGGATCGGCGGCGATCATGGGCGCCCCGCTGCGCGAGGCCCGTGAAAGCTTCGAGCGCGAATATCTGCGGATCCAGATCCGGCGTTTTTCCGGCAACATCAGTCGCACGGCCAGCTTCATCGGCATGGAGCGCTCGGCGCTGCACCGCAAACTGAAGCTGCTGGGCATCACCGAAACGCGCGACGACTGACGCGCCCTGCCGCGCAGGCGCCCGATCACGGTCGAACTGGACGCGGAACAACCGCGTCCCTAGATTGTCCTAGCCGGGTGCCGAGGGGGCATGCGGAAACGACGCCGGTGAAGCGGCGCGCAGCGGGCAAATCCCGCCAAGACCAAGGACACGACGATGGCCGACAGACAGACTTCGCTTCAGGACCTGTTCCTCAACGCGCTGCGCAAGTCGAAGACCCCGGTGACGATGTTTCTCGTGAAGGGTGTGAAGCTGCAGGGCATCGTGACCTGGTTCGATAATTTCTCGGTCCTTCTGCGCCGCGACGGTCAGTCGCAACTGATCTACAAGCATGCGATCTCGACGATCATGCCGTCGGGGCCACTCGACGTGGCCGGCATCGTCGAGACGATCGGCGAACCTTCGTCGCGCAACCCCGGATTGCAGGAAATCTTCCTGAATGCGGTGCGCAAGCAGGATGAAAGCGTCACGATGTTCCTGGTCAACGGCGTGATGTTGCAGGGCGGTATCGCCGCGTTCGACCTGTTCTGCATGCTGCTGCAGCGCGAGGGCATGGCGCAGCTGGTGTACAAGCACGCGGTGTCGACCATTCAGCCGGCCAATCCGCTGAACCTGGCCGACGAACAGGCATCCGAAGAGGCCTGATGGGGCAGGATCGGGTGTCCGGCGGCTTCGACCGCGATCAGGAAGATTTCGCGCGCGGCGCCCGTGCCGTCGTCGTTCTGCCCGATCAGGGCGGGGCGGCGCGCGATGCCGACGCACGGCTTGAGGAAACCGCAGGCCTTGCCCTCGCGATCGGCGTCGAGGTCGCGCACAAGATCGCGTTTCGCGTGCGCGCGCCCAAACCCGCGACCCTGATCGGCAGCGGCCAGGTCGAACAGCTCGCCGACGTCGTGAAGGCCGACGGGCTGACGTTGGCGGTATTCGATGCGAGCCTGACGCCGGTCCAGCAGCGCAATCTGGAAACCGCGCTGGGGTGCAAGGTCATCGACCGCACCGGACTGATCCTGGAGATCTTCGGCGAACGCGCGCGCACGGCCGAGGGGCGGCTGCAAGTCGAACTCGCGCACCTCGACTACCAGGCCGGGCGCCTGGTGCGCAGCTGGACCCACCTCGAACGCCAACGGGGCGGCTTCGGGTTTCTGGGCGGTCCCGGCGAAACCCAGATCGAGGCCGACCGCCGCCTGATCCGCGATCGCATGGCCCGGCTGCGGCGCGAGCTGGACCAGGTCAGCCGCACGCGTGGGTTACACCGCGAACGGCGGCAGCGCGCGCCGTGGCCGGTGATCGCGCTGGTCGGGTATACCAATGCCGGCAAGTCGACGTTGTTCAACCGCCTGAGCGGCAGCGACGTCATGGCCGAAAACCTGCTGTTCGCGACGCTCGATCCGACCCTGCGACAGATCTCGCTGCCGGGCGTCGACAAGGCGATCCTGTCCGACACCGTCGGGTTCGTGTCCGAACTGCCGACCCAGTTGGTCGCGGCGTTCAAGGCGACGCTGGAAGAGGTCGTGTCGGCCGATCTGCTGGTCCACGTCCGCGATGTCGCGCATCCCGACAGCGCTGCGCAGAAGGCCGATGTCGAAGGCGTATTGGCCGACATCGGTGTCGAGGAAACGACGCCGCGGATCGAGGCGTGGAACAAGCTGGATTTGCTGGACGGCGAACCGCGCGAGGACCTGTTGGTCGAAGCATCGCGGCGCGACGACGTCGTACCCATCTCGGCCCTGACCGGGGAGGGGGTGGACGCGCTGCTGTCGACCATCTCGGTGCTGCTGACCGCCGGGCACCGGCGCTACACGATCACGCTGGACGCCGGCGACGGTGCGGGGGCGGCGTGGCTGCACCAGCACGGCGAGGTGCTGGGACAGACGATCGACGGTGCGCGGGCAAGTTACGACGTGCGCCTGTCGCCAAAGGACCACGACCGCTTTCTATCGCGCGAGATCGCGTCGGACGCGTGATCGCCCCGCAGAGCGGCCGGAAAACGCTCTCGACGTTCTCGTCGCTCCGCGATCGCGGGCATCCGGCGAGAGCGGCGTTGGCCGTCAGACGTCGACGCTAGAGATACCCGCTGTGCGTCCGCCGCCTGCCGCCATGCCGTACCGCGGGCGCGCCGTGCCAGGTCAGGCGGCCGGCATGTCCGGTTCGAGCAGACGGTGCAGGTGCACCAGCACGTACTTCATTTCGGCATCGTCGACGGTCTTCTGCGCCGCTCCGCGCCACGCCTTTTCGGCGCTGGCATAGTCGGGAAAAATGCCGACGATGTCGATTTTCGACAGATCGGCGAAATCAAGTGTGCGCGGATCGGTCACGCGACCGCCGAACACCAGATGCATCTTGCTCATGTCAACTCCCGGGAATGTCGCGGCTCAGAT
>DASTEN010000036.1:0-4243 GCA_035709645.1 Sphingomonas sp. | reverse complement strand
AAGTACGGCAAGGCGTCGGGCCTCGACATCGACAAGTTCGCCGGGCGCCTCTCGTTCTTCTTCGCGATCGGCATGAACTTCTTCATGGAGGTCGCCAAGCTGCGCGCCGCGCGCGTGCTGTGGCACCGGGCGATGACCAAGCTGGGCGCGCAGGACGAACGCTCCAAGATGCTGCGCACGCATTGCCAGACATCCGGCGTCAGCTTGCAGGAGCAGGACCCTTACAACAACGTCATCCGCACGACGATCGAGGCGATGGCGGCGATGCTGGGCGGGACCCAGAGCCTTCACACCAACGCGCTCGACGAAGCCATCGCGCTGCCGACCGACTTCTCCGCGCGCATTGCCCGCAACACCCAGCTGGTGATCCAGGAGGAGACGGGGATGACCAAGGTCGTCGATCCGCTGGGCGGCAGCTATTATGTCGAGGCGCTGACCACCGAACTGGTGACCCGAGCCCAGGAAATCATCGACCGGGTCGAGGCCGAAGGCGGCATGGCCAAGGCGGTCGCCGCCGGCTGGCCCAAGGCGATGATCGAGGAAGCGTCGGCCGCGCGCCAGGCCCGCGTCGATCGCGGCGAGGAAGTGATCGTCGGGGTCAACAAGTACAAGCCCGATAGGCAAGAGGACATCGAGATCCTCGCGATCGACAACCATGCCGTGCGCGAGGCGCAGGTGGCGCGGCTGGCGCAGGTGCGGGCGACCCGCGACGAAGCGGCGTGCATGGCGGCGCTCGGTGCGTTGCGTGAAGCCGCCGCTAATCCTCCCCGGAAAGGGGAGGGGGACCAGCCGAAGGCTGGTGGAGGGGGCGTGCAGCAAGGTCAGCCCCATGAGGAGGCCCCCCTCCGTCAGCCTGCGGCTGCCACCTCCCCGGATCGGGGAGGATCGAATCTCCTCGCCCTCGCCGTCGTCGCCGCTCGCGCTCGCGCGACGCTCGGTGAAATCTCCGCCGCGATGGAGGCAGGCTTCGGCCGTCACGAAACCGTCCCCACCCCGGTCAAGGGCATCTACGCCGGTGCCTTCGACAGCGACGCGCGCTGGGCGCGTCTGCAGGACGGCGTCACTGCGACCGAACGCCGCCTGGGTCGCCGCCCCCGCATGCTCGTCGCCAAGATGGGCCAGGACGGCCACGACCGCGGCGCCAATCTGGTCAGCAGCATGTTCGGTGATTTGGGCTTCGAAATCGTGCCGGGTCCGCTGTTCCAGACGCCCGAGGAAGCCGCGCAGCTGGCGATCGGCAAGGACGTCGACGTCGTCGGCGCCTCCAGCCTTGCCGCCGGCCACCTGACGCTGATCCCCGAACTGATCGGCCATCTGAAGGACGCCGGCCGGTCCGACATCCGCGTCATCGCCGGCGGCGTGATCCCGCAGCAGGACTATCAGGCACTGCGCGACGCGGGTGTCCAGGCGATCTTCGGTCCCGGCACCAACCTGATCGCCGCGGCCGAGGAAGTGCTGCGCCTGCTCGGCCACAATATGGCGCCCGAAGGCGAGGCCGCCTGATGACGCTCGGCTGGTCGGTCGAGGAATTGGTGCCCGCCGCGCGCGGGGGCGGGGCGCTGCGCATGGGGCTGAAACGCCTCGCGCCCGACGCCTGGCTGCATGGCTGTCCCGACACGACCATGCGCGCTGAAGCGTTCGATATGCATCCCGACAGCGTGCAATCGCTGCCGTGGGCTGCCGAGGCGGAGGCCGAAGCGGCCGAGCTGATCGGTAGCGATGCCAGCGACTTGGGCGGCGCAGCGCGCACGGTGTGGGAAGACCTCTGTCTCGTCCAGTCCCCGCCGGGGGGCGGGGTCCCGGTCCTGTCGGCGGGCGCGGTCGCGTTTCCGACCGACTGGCGGCTGGCGGACAAGCTCGGCCAGCCGCTCGCCGCAGTCCACGCCCCGATCCACGGCTATGCCGAGCAGCTGTCCGCCGGCGTCGACCACTTCATCGCGACACTGGCGCCGGACATCATCTTTGGCCGCGCCAACTGGTTCGTCGTTGCCACCGACGATTGGCGCTACCTGCCGCAGGACGACCCCGCGTCCCGCTTCGCTCACGTCACCGCCGACAACGCTGGCGACACGCTCTTCGTCCGCAGCGAACGCCAGACGCTGCGCCGCCTGCCGCGCACCGGCGCCGTGCTGTTCACGATCGGCGTCTACGTCTCGCCGATCGCCGCGCTGTCCGATGCGGTCGTGACGCGGGTGGCGGCGTCGGTCGCCGGCGTCGGCCCGGGCGAGCATGAACGCCGCGCGGCACCGCAATACGCCGCTGCGCTGGCGACTTACGCGGCGGCGCGGCAATCGACGGCTTTGGGGGAAGCGGCATGATCGAGGATGATGGCGACCTGACGGGGGAGGCACCGTTCCCGCGCTCCTACGACTTCTTCAAGCACATGACCGGCATCGCCCTGGTATCGATCGGGGGTGTGTTCGCGTTCCTCGACGGCAACGGCGCGCGGATGGAGCGCAAACAAGTCATCTCGGTGCTCATCTTCCTCGGCCTGTCGGGGGTGACCAGCCTGCTGATGGCGACGACCCTTGCCGGCGTCGAGGTCAAGCCGACCGACCGCGCCAAACTCGCCAAATCGATCCGCTATGGTCAGTTCGCGGTAACGTTCCTGCTGTCGATCGGTCTTGGCAATTTCGTCCCGGCTTTCGTGACGGGCGTGTTCAAATGACCACCGACGCCGCCACGATCGAACCCGATGTCGCGCAGGACAAGGTCGTCCTGCTCTACGATTATTCGAAGCACCTGCTGTCGCTCGCGCTGCTCGGCATCGGTGGCATCGTATCGCTGTCGCAATCGCCCCAGGGGCAGAAGATTCCGGGGCTGATCGTGTCGATCATGCTGGCCGCTCTGGCGCTGGCGGGGTTCTGCGCGCTCAGTTGCAGCGCCAGCATCCTGCGTGCGCGTCAACGCGATCTGCCCGTGGGGCAGGGCGCTTGGCGCAGCAGCCAGGCCGCGATGATGTTTCTCGGTATGGGCGTCGGCGGCTTCCTCATCATCTGGATCGAGACTTTGTTATGACCGTCCGCACCGACTGGACCCGCGATCAGATCGCCGCGCTGTTCGACCTGCCGTTCACCAGCCTCGTGTTCCAGGCCGCCGAGGTTCACCGCGCGCATCACACGGCGGACGAAGTGCAGCTCTCGACGCTGCTTAGCATCAAGACCGGCGGCTGCCCGGAGGATTGCGGCTATTGCAGCCAGTCGGTCCATGCCGAGACGGGGCTGAAGGCGACCAAGCTGATGGACGTCCAGGCGGTGCTGCAGGCGGCGGCGCAGGCGAAGGATCAGGGGTCGACGCGCTTCTGCATGGGCGCGGCCTGGCGCAACCCCAAGGACCGCGACATGGACGCGATCGTCCAGATGGTCGAAGGCGTGCGCGGCATGGGGCTGGAGACGTGCATGACGCTCGGCATGCTGACCCCCGCGCAGGCGGAGCGGCTGGGGCGGGCGGGGCTCGATTACTACAACCACAACATCGATACGTCGCCCGAGCGCTATTCTTCGGTCATAACGACAAGAAGCTTCGATGAGCGATTGGAAACACTGGAGAATGTCCGCTCGGCCGGCATCAATGTGTGCTGCGGCGGAATCGTCGGTATGGGTGAGGATCGGGAAGATCGCGTCGGCTTCCTCCATGCGCTGGCGACGCTGCCCGAACACCCCGGCTCGGTCCCGATCAACGCGCTGGTTCCGGTGAAGGGCACCGTGCTCGGCGACATGCTGGCCGACACGCCACTCGCGAAGATCGACGACATCGAATTCATCCGCACCGTCGCCGTCGCCCGCATCACAATGCCCGAGAGCATGGTCCGCCTGTCCGCCGGCCGCGAGAGCATGGGCGAAGCGACGCAGGCGCTCTGTTTCCTGGCAGGCGCCAACTCGATCTTCACCGGCGACAAACTGCTGACCGCCGGAAATGCCGGCGACGACGCAGATGCGGCGCTGCTCGCGAAGCTGGGCCTGACGCCGATGGCAGCGGAATGCCGGATGGCGGAGGCGGCGGAATGATTGGGGACTGCCTGAATTGCGGGCATCCAATCGGGTATCACCACGGCGGCAGCGAGCCTGAGATGTTCTGTACGGTGGCCGGATGTACCTGCACGGGTTACCGCGACGATCAAATTCAGAGCCCGCAAACGGGACCGGCAGTGACCGGAGAGAAAGGCTGATGTTCAAGAAAATCCTGGTCGCCAATCGTGGCGAGATCGCCTGCCGCGTCTTCCGCACCGCCAAGCGGATGGGGA
>DASTEN010000035.1:0-7574 GCA_035709645.1 Sphingomonas sp. | reverse complement strand
GACCGTGATCAGCGGCACGAGCCACACGTCATGGAAATGACGCGCCTGGCGACCGGTCGGCGTGACCTGCGTCTGCATGCCGAACCAGCCGTCCGACGGCTGGCCGACGTGTTCGACCGGCGTGATCAGCGGCGTGCCGTCGGCGGCCAGCAGCGGATCCGCAGGCTTTGCCGCCGGAGCCGCGGCGGCAGCCGGGGCTGGGGCCGTCGCGGAGGGCGCCGTGCCCGTCGTGGCGGCGGCCGCCGGCGCCGCGGTGTTCGCCGGAGCGGCGACAGCACCGCTGCCCGCGAGCACGAGCCCGGCGGCGGCGATGATCGT
The DNA here is from genome assembly GCA_035709645.1 of Sphingomonas sp. Classification (GTDB taxonomy): domain Bacteria; phylum Pseudomonadota; class Alphaproteobacteria; order Sphingomonadales; family Sphingomonadaceae; genus Sphingomonas. The sequence goes on along the minus strand of DASTEN010000035.1, from coordinate 7,256 downwards.
CTTCAGACCAGTCATGCGCATCTGTGTTCAGCCCAAGTCCCTGTTCGATAGCGGCAGACGTGCACGCGCCGCTCAAAGGCCCGAAAAAAGGCCCAATCCCGATGGCCTATACGCGGGGGATGCCGATGCCTCAAGCGCCCAGCGTCACGCTTTTTGCCTGCGCCGTTGCGATAGCCCCTCACGCTCCCTATGCGCGCTTGCATGACCGAAGATCAGGTGCTCGACGAATTCCGTGCGGCGCAGGCGCTGCTGGAGGGCCATTTCATTCTGTCGTCCGGGCTGCGCTCGCCACGCTATCTGCAATGCGCGCGCGTGCTGATGGACCCCAGGCGTGCGGCGCGGCTGACCGATGCGCTGGCCGCGACGCTGCCGACGGACCTGGCGATCGACGCCGTCGTGTCGCCCGCGATGGGCGGGGTGATCGCGGGGCACGAAATGGGCCGATCGCTGGGCGTGCCGGCAATGTTCCTCGAACGCCCCACCGGCACCTTCGAACTGCGCCGCGGCTTTCGGCTGGAGCCGGGGACGCGCGTGCTGATGATGGAGGACGTCGTGACGACCGGCTTGTCGAGCCGCGAGGCGATGAAGGCGATCGCGGCGGCCGGCGGCGTCGTGGTCGCCGCCGCCGCGCTGGTCGACCGGTCGAACGGCGCGGCGCAGTTCGACGTCCCCTTCTTCCCGCTGATCCGGCTGGACGTGCCGAGCTATGCGGCCGACGCGCTGCCGCCCGAACTGGCGGCGATCCCGCCGGTCAAGCCCGGGAGTCGCGCGGCATGACGGCGAAAGATCTGCGCCTGGGCGTCAACATCGACCATGTCGCGACGGTCCGGAACGCCCGCGGCAGCGGCTATCCCGATCCGGTGCGCGCGGCGTTCCTGGCGGCGGAGGCGGGCGCGGACGGCATCACCGCGCACCTGCGCGAGGATCGCCGGCACATCACCGACGACGATATCGCACGGCTGTCGGACGGCCTGCCGGTGCCGCTCAACCTGGAGATGGCGGCGACCGAGGAGATGCTGGCCATCGCGCTGCGGCATCAGCCGCATGCCGCCTGCATCGTACCCGAACGCCGCGAGGAGCGGACGACCGAGGGCGGGCTGGACGCGGCCGGGCAGCACAACCACCTGGCGCCAATGGTGACGGCGCTGAGCGATGCGCGCATCCGGGTGTCGCTGTTCATCGAACCCGATCCGCGCCAGATCGCGGCGGCGATCCGGCTGAAGGCGCCGGTCGTCGAACTCCACACCGGGCGCTACGCCGAACTGTCCGGTGACGCACAGACCGCCGAGCTGCGCCGCATCGCCGAGGCCGCCGCACTGGCGGCGAAGAACGGGATCGAGGTGCATGCCGGGCACGGGCTGACGTTCGACAACGTCGTGCCCATCGCCGCGATCCCGCAGGTGCGCGAGCTGAACATCGGGCATTTCCTGATCGGCGAGGCGATCTTCGACGGGCTGGAGCCAGTGGTGCGGCGGATGCGCGAGCTGATGGATTCGGCGCGGTGAATCCTCTTCTTAGATTCCTCCCCGAGCTTGTCTCGGGGAGGGGGACCGCCGCCGAAGGCGGTGGTGGATGGGCTGGCGGCGTCCGGCGCGTGCCGCGCCGCCCCTCCACCACCCGGCTGCGCCGGGCGGTCCCCCTCCCCCAGCAAGTTGGGGGAGGAATTTTCGTATGATCATCGGCCTCGGCTCCGACCTCTGCTCGATCGAGCGGATCCAGTCCTCGCTCGACCGGTTCGGCGCGCGGTTCGAGGCGCGGTGTTTCACCGATGTCGAGCGGGCGAAGGCCGACAAGCGCCCCTTCACCCGTGCAGGCACCCTCGCCAAGCGCTTCGCCGCCAAGGAAGCCTTCTCCAAGGCGATCGGCACGGGTTTCTCGGCAGGCGTGTTCATGAAGGACATCGGCGTCGTCAACCGCCCCGGCGGCGCGCCGACGCTGGCGCTGACCGGGGCTGCGAAGGCGAGGCTTGACGCCATGACCCCCGAGGGCCACGTCGCGAGAATACATCTGACGCTGACCGACGACCATCCCTGGGCTCAGGCGTTCGTCATCATCGAGGCGATCAAGGACGAGTGATGGCGGAAGACGTGGCGCTCAATCCCGGCAGTCCGGACGACGTGCGTGCCGACACCGGCGGCCCGGCGCCGGGGGTGCGCAGGACCGACTGGTGGGCGGAACTGAAGGGGCTGATCTGGCTGGTCGTCGCCGTCCTCGGCTTCCACAGTCTGATCGCCAAGCCGTTCTACATCCCCTCCGAATCGATGATGCCGGGCCTGCTGGTCGGCGACCGGCTGGTCGTGACCAAATTTCCCTACGGCTACAGCTTCGTCACCCCGACCTTTCACCTGATGCCGTTCATGAAGGGCCGGCTGTTCGGGTCGCTGCCCGAACGCGGCGATGTCGTCATCGTGACGCCGCCGGGCACCCGCACCGATTACATCAAGCGTGTCATCGGCCTGCCCGGCGACCGGCTGGAGGTGCGCGGGGGCGTCGTGTACCTGAACGGTCGCGAAGTGCCGCGCCGCGCGATGGGCGACCGCCTGTTGCCGGTCGATCCGAACAACCAGTGCACCAGCTATGGCCCCGACGCGATCGTCCGCGGCGCCGATGGTGCTGAGATGTGCCGCCTGCCGATCTATCGCGAGACGCTGCCGGGCGGCCGGTCGTACGACACGATCGACAGCGGCTATTCGTTCGGCGACAATTACGGGCCGGTGACGGTCGCCCCGAACCACGTCTTCCTGATGGGCGACAACCGCGACAATTCGGCCGACAGCCGCTTCGCGGTCGAACCCGACAAGGGCCTGGGTGGCGCGGTGCCGTGGGAAAATATCGGCGGGCGCGCCGAATTCATCACCTTCTCGCTCGACGGCACGGCGACGCTCAACCCGCTGACGTGGCCGAAATCGTTCCGATCGGGCCGCGCCGGCCTGTCGCTCCACCCGCAAAAGGACCAGCAATGAGCGATCTGCCGTCGTCCGATACAGTCATCCGCGACGGTCGGCGCCCGGTGCCCGTCATCGACGGCGCCAGCCCGAGCGAAGTGCGCGATCCGCTGGTACGCAAGGAGATCAAGCGCGCCGCGGTGTGGATCGGCATGATCTCGCTCGTGGCGCTGGTCGTGCTGCTGATCCAGCCGCTGCTGATCATCCTGGCGGGCCTGGTCTTCGCCTCGCTGCTGGACGGCGGGGTCCGCCTGCTCGGCCGGGTGCTGCCGATCGCGCGGCCGTGGCGGCTATTGATCGTCTGCGTGGCGGTCGTCGCCTTCCTGGTCGGCACTTTCTACCTGACCGGCGTGCAGGTGACCGAACAGGTCACCCAGCTGCGATCGACGCTGGAATCGCAGGCCGCGCGCTTCACCGCCTATCTGAGCAGCCAGGGGCTGATGCCCGGCGCATCCGACATCAACGGCATCGCGCGGCAGGCGCTGAGTTCGGTCGGGCGGCTGACGTCCTGGGTCGGCACCGCGATCGGCGCGCTGACGACGATGTTCATGATCCTGGTCGTCGGGCTGTTCGTGGCGATGGATCCGCGCACCTACGAACGCGGGCTGCAATGGCTGGTCCCGCAGGAACATCGCGACGAATTCGCGCTGACCGTGCGCCGCATGGGCCATACGCTGCGCCGCCTGCTGTTCGGCCGCATCCTGGGCATGGTCGCCGAAGGGGTGCTGACCTGGTTCGCGCTGATGCTGGGCGGCGTGCCGATGGCGATGATCCTGGGCATCCTGACCGGGCTGCTGGCGTTCATCCCCAACATCGGCGCCTTCATTTCCGGCGCGCTGATGATCGCGGTCGGCTTTTCCGCGGGGTCCGATACCGGGCTATGGGCCATCGGCACCTATGTCATCGTCCAGACCTTCGATGGCTATGTCCTGCTGCCGATCGTCGCCAAGAAGACGGTCGACATGCCGCCGGCCCTGACGCTGGGCACCCAGATTCTGGCGAGCGCGCTGCTGGGCATCATGGGCCTCGCGCTGGCCGACCCGATCACCGCGATGGCCAAGGCCGCACTGGAGCGGCGGGGCGAACGCGCCGCGGAGGATCAGGACGGCGACGACGATACGAGCGAATCGAAGAGCGACAGATAATCCCCCGCCGGGTCGCCGGTGACGGCGACCGGCATCGGGCGGCTGCCGTCCGGTTCCAGCCGCCGGTCGATCGCCGCGACCAGCGCATCGCCGTCGCCCCGCGCGACGATCGCCCCGTGGCACGCGTCGGGAATCAGTTCGTGCACCGCCGGGGTCGAATCGGTGGTGATAACCGGTGTCCCGACCGACAGGGCTTCGCGCACCACGCCCGGCACCCCTTCGTAATCGGACGTCAGCACGACCGCGGCGGCACCGGCCATCGCCGGCATCGGGTCGGGAACGTGCCCGGGCAGGATCAACCGGTGCGCCACCCCCAGCCGGTCGGCGCGGCGCAGCAGCTTCGCGCGGTCGGCCCCATCGCCCAGGATGATCAGCGGGATATTGCGGTCGGCGATCCGCGCCAGCGCCTCGATCGCGCGGTCCCAGCGTTTCTGCGGCGCCAGACGACCGACGCCCAGCAGATAGCGTGGCGGCAGGTCGACTCCGACCGCGCCTTCGCCGCGCCGGGGCGGCGGGTTCTGCACCACCGCGATCCGGCCGGGCGCCAACCCCACGCGGCGCGACGCGTCCTGCGCCATCGCCGGGCTCATCGTCACCAGCGTATCGACGAACACCGGATGCAGCCTGAGCCATGCCGCATAGGCCCCTCGGACCGGCGGGGTCATGTCGATGCGATCGAGCGTGTTCGACACCTTCGCCAGCGTCGGCGGGCATGCCCGGCCCAGCCGCAGGCGCGTCCAGCCGGCCACCGCGGTATAGTGATTGCCCGGGCAGAAGATCGCGTCGGGCCGCAGGTCGGCGACCAGTCCCGGCACCGCGCGCAGCAGCCGCAGATAGCGTCGCGACCCCAGCCGGACCCGGTCGATCCCGTCCACCAGTTCGTCGGCCAGCGGTCCGGCATCGCACCCGACGACCAGCGTCACCCGCCGCCCACGCGCGACCCATTCGCGCGCCAGGCGGAGCTGCACCCGTTCGACACCGCCCCCGTCGAGCGTCTGGGCATAGGTCAGGATGTGGCGCGCGGCCGGGGGACACGTCATTGCGCGCGCCTCCTACCCGCCTGCGCCCAGATGGCAACTCGCCACCCGGCGAATCTGTAAGCCTGCTATTGTAACCGGATGACTGCCACGAAACTGCCGTTTATGACCGCCATGCAATATTGCGGTGACGTCGGGTGGCCACGGCCGAAGGTGCGACGAACGCCGAAGAGTCGGAAAATTGCAGGGCCGAGTATCTATCTTGAATGCACCCGACCTGCCGCGAGACCCTGCGATGGCGCGGACGACTGCCGCCGCCGATGCGGAGGTGGAAGCGCTGGTTCCCATCGAGCGGATCCGCAGCCGCTGGCCGGTGATCCTGGCCGGCGCGATGACGCTGTTGATGGTCGCCGGCCTGGGTCGCGAATTGCTGGATCACGGCCTGGCGGCGCTGTGGCGGCACGTGCCGGCCAGCCCGGCCTTCTACGTCGCGTTCGCGCTGCTCTACATGTCCGCCCCGACGTTCGACTGGATCATCTTCCGCCGTTTGTGGGGCCTGCCCGCCGCCGGCCTGGTCGCGCTGGTCAAGAAGCGGATCGCGAACGAGGTCGTCGTCGGCTATTCGGGCGATGCCTATTTCTATGTCTGGGCACGCGCGCGAATGAAGATGGTCGCCGCGCCGTTCGGCGCGGTGAAGGACGTGACGATCCTGTCCGCGGTCGCCGGCAATCTGATCACGTTGGCGATGATCGTGGTATCGCTGCCCTTCGCGCGCGACCTGCTGACGCCCGACCTGTTCAAGATGGTCGCCGGATCGGCGGCGATCACGCTGGCGATATCCCTCCCCTTCCTGATCTTCTCACGCCGCGTCTTTTCGCTGCCGCGGCGGATGCTGTGGTGGGTCTTCAACATCCACTGCCTGCGGCTGCTGTTCGGGTCGCTGATGATCGCCGTTGCCTGGGCGCTGGCGATGCCGGGCGAGGCGCTGGTGGTGTGGCTGTTCCTGGCGGCAGCCCGCCTGCTCGTGTCACGCCTGCCGCTGGTGCCGAACAAGGACCTTCTTTTCGCCAATTTCGCGATCCTTATGATCGGACAAGGCGAAGCGTTGTCGGACCTGATGGCCTTCACCGCCGCGCTGACGCTGGCCGTCCATGTCGCCCTCATCGGCGTGTTCGGCCTGCACGCCCTCATCGTCCGGAACCGCCCATGATCCGCCCGCTTCTGACCGTCGCCCTCCTGCTCTTAGCGACCCCCGCCCCGGCCCAGGGCGTGATCGAGGAATCGGCGACCTGCGCCGGGGTGCGCGGGCCCGCCTTGCAGGTGACCGTGACCGGGCTGAAGGACCGCACCGGCCGGCTGAAACTGGAACTCTATCCGGCCAACGCCGCGGATTTCCTGAAGGACGATCAGGATCTGGTGAAGGAGGGTAAGGTCTTTCGCCGCGCGATCGCGCCGACGCCGGCCGCCGGGGCGACGGTCATCTGCATCCGCGCACCCGCGCCGGGTCGCTATGCGTTGCTCTTCACGCATGATCGGGACGGCAAGAACAAGTTCAACTTCTGGCGCGACGGCGCAGGTTTCGTCGGCGCCGGCAAGCTCGGGCGCAGCCGCCCGCAAGTCGAACAGGCGATCGTCACCGTCGGCGGCGGTGTCACGCCGGTGACGATCCGCGCCCAGTATCTGCGGGGCCTGTCGGGCTTCGCGCCCATCGAGAACTGATCGGCCGATGCGGATCGTCGACGTCAACGAATTCTACTCGCCGACCGGCGGCGGCGTCCGCACCTATCTCGACCGCAAGATGGGCATCCTGGCCGATCTGGGTCACGAACTGATCGTCATCGCCCCCGGATACGAGGACGCGGTGGAGGAACGTCCCGGCGGGGGCGTCATCCACTGGGTGCGTGCCCCGCGGCTGCCGTTCGACCGCAGCTACGGCATGTTCTGGGACGCGGCGCCCATCACCCGGCTGCTCGACGCACTCGACCCCGATGTCGTCGAGGTTTCCTCCCCCTGGCGGCCGGCGTGGATCGTCGCGCAGTGGCCCGGGCGCGCCCTGAAGATATTCTTCGCGCACAACGACAATATGGGCGCCTATGCCGTGCGCTGGCTGGAGGGGGTGGCCGACACCGCCACCGTCGAGGGATGGTGCGCCTGGTACACCCGCTACATGGCGCGATTCCTGGCGCGGT
>DASTEN010000034.1:0-4705 GCA_035709645.1 Sphingomonas sp. | reverse complement strand
GCACAACCACATTCCTGACTGGCTGCGGCTGACCGCGGAGGGACGGTTGCGCGAGGCGTACGAGCTGAGCAACAGCACCTCGACAATGCCGGAAATCTGCGGTCGCATCTGTCCGCAGGACCGGTTGTGCGAAGGCAATTGCGTGATCGAGTTTTCGGGTCACGGTGCGGTCACGATCGGATCGGTCGAGAAGTTCATCACCGATACCGCTTGGGAGGAAGGCTGGGTCGAACCGCTCGTTCCCGGACCGACCCGCGGGCAATCGGTCGGTGTGATCGGCGCGGGGCCGGCGGGCCTGAGCGCGGCCGAATATCTGCGCGGCTATGGCTATGACGTTCACGTCTATGACCGACACGACCGCGCCGGTGGGCTGCTGACCTATGGCATTCCCGGCTTCAAGCTGGAGAAGGACGTGGTCCTGCGCCGCGTCGACCGGCTGAAGGCCGGCGGCATCGTGTTCCACGAGGGATTTTCGGTTGGAGAGCATGCGACGCTCGATGCCTTGCGGGCCAAGCATGACGCGCTCCTGATCGCGACCGGCGTCTACAAGCCGCGCGCGATCAGGGCGCCGGGGGTTGGCGCGCGCGGCGTGGTCGAGGCGCTGGAGTATCTGACGGCGTCGAACCGCAAGGGCTTCGGCGATGCGGTGCCGGCGTTCGACGACGGATCGCTGGATGCCGCGGGCAAGCACGTCGTCGTCATCGGCGGCGGCGACACCGCGATGGACTGCGTCCGCACCGCCGTCCGCCAGGGCGCGGCCAGCGTGAAGTGCCTCTATCGCCGCGACCGCGCGAACATGCCGGGCTCGCAGCGCGAAACGAAGAATGCCGAGGAAGAGGGCGTCGAGTTCGTCTGGCTCTCGGCTCCGGAAGCTTTCGAGGGCGGCGACGTGGTGACCGGCGTGAAGGCCAGCGCGATGCGTCTGGGCGCTGCCGACGCCAGCGGCCGGCGCGCGCCGGAAATCGATCCCGAAGGCGGCTTCTCGGTCAAGGCGGACCTGGTCATCAAGGCGCTGGGTTTCGATGCCGAGGACCTGCCGACGCTGTTCGGCGCGAACGAACTGGGCGTCACCCGCTGGGGCACGCTGCGCGTCGATGCCAAGTCGATGATGACCAGCCTGGACGGCGTGTTCGCCGCCGGCGACATCGTCCGCGGCGCGAGCCTGGTCGTCTGGGCGATCCGCGACGGCCGCGACGTGAGCGAGCGGATGCATGTCTATCTGAAGACGAAGGCGCGCGCTGGCCAGGCTGCGGCGCAGAAGGTGGCGGCATGAGCGCGCTGTTTGCCCTGTTGCTTATTCAGGCGGCGCCACAGGTACCGCCGCCGGCGCCGCCCGCAGTCACCGCCATCGAACCTGCTAGACTGGAAGCGGCGAAGCGTTTGGTAGGGGCATTCAACCTCGAGAAGACATTCGATTTGATGTTCGTCCAGCTGACGCCGGCCTTCGCACAAGCGGTCATCGGGCAGATGGCCATGAACCCGGACACGAAGGACGTCATCGACACCCTGATTACTAGAGATCCTGGTAATCGCGACCGCATGGTGGCGGTTCTTTCGCAGGAGTTCTTGCGTTCGATTCAGTCGCGGTACCCGGCACTGCTAGAAAAAGCCGCACAAGAATATGCCGCGGCTTTCACAGCCGACGAGATGACCGCAATCGCCAATTTCTATGCGAGCGGCCCAGGCGCCAAAGCGCTGGCGCTGGTGCCGCAGATGCAGGCGAAGATGTCAGCACATGGCGAGGCGCTAGGTCGCCAAGCCGGTGAGGAGGCGGGCCGTCGCGCCTTCGAAAAGATAGCCCGCGACATACTGCCGCCCGAGAAGGGAACGAGATCATGACGATGACGACCGAACGCGAGCGCATGGCGCGCGAAGGCATGTACCGCCCCGAATTCGAGGGCGACGCCTGCGGCGTGGGCATGGTCGCTGCGACCGATGGCATTCCGTCGCGCCGCGTCGTGCAGGCGGCGATCGATGCGCTTAAGGCCGTCTGGCACCGCGGCGCGGTCGATGCCGATGGCAAGACCGGCGACGGCGCCGGAATCCACGTCGACCTGCCGGCGAAGTTCTTCGACGATTGCGTCGTCGCCAGCGGCCACCGCGTAAAGCCCAACCGCCTGGCGGTCGGTATGATGTTCCTGCCGCGCACCGATCTGGCCGCGCAGGAAGCCTGCCGGACGATCGTCGAGTCCGAAATCATCGACGCCGGCTGGACGATCTACGGCTGGCGCCAGGTACCGGTCGATGTGACGGTCATCGGCCAGAAAGCGCAGGCGACCCGGCCCGAGATCGAGCAGATCATGATCGCCGGCCCCCTGCCCGACGACGCGTCGGCCGCGGAGTTCGAGAAGGAACTCTACCTCGTCCGCCGCCGGATCGAAAAGCGCGTGATCGCCGCGCAGATCCAAGGCTTCTATGCGTGCTCGCTGTCGTGCCGATCGATCGTGTACAAGGGCCTGTTTCTCGCCGAGAGCCTGTCGGTCTTCTACCCCGACCTGACCGACGACCGGTTCGAATCGCGCGTCGCGATCTTTCACCAGCGGTATTCGACCAATACCTTCCCGCAGTGGTGGCTGGCGCAGCCGTTCCGGTGCCTCGCGCACAACGGCGAGATCAACACGATCCGCGGCAATAAGAACTGGATGCTCAGCCACGAGATCAAGATGGCGAGCATCGCGTTCGGCGAACGCAGCGAAGACATCAAGCCGGTGATTCCCGCCGGCGCGTCCGACACCGCGGCCTTGGACGCGGTGTTCGAGGCGATCTGCCGGTCGGGCCGCGACGCGCCGACCGCGAAGATCATGCTGGTGCCAGAGGCGTGGTCGAGCGACATGCCGCGCCCGCACCTCGACATGTACCGCTATCTCGCGTCCGTCATGGAGCCATGGGATGGCCCCGCCGCGCTGGCGATGACCGACGGCCGCTGGGCGGTCGCGGGCATGGACCGCAACGCGCTCCGCCCCTTGCGCTACACGCTGACCGGCGACGGGCTGCTGATCGTGGGGTCGGAAACCGGCATGGTCGTCGTCCCCGAGACGACGGTCATCGAAAAGGGTCGCTTGGGGCCGGGCCAGATGATCGCGGTCGACCTGGAGGAAGGCCGCGTCCTCCACGACCGCGCGGTCAAGGACCAGATCGCCGGCGAGGCCGACTATGCCGCGATGATCGGCGAATTCCTGTCGGTCGACGACCTGCCTGCCGCCGACGCGTCGATCCCGACCTGGGACCGCGCCGAACTGTCGCGCCGCCAGGTCGCCGCCGGCCAGACGCTGGAGGACATGGAACTGATCCTGTCGCCGATGGTCGAAGGCGCCAAGGAAGCGATCGGGTCGATGGGCGACGACACGCCGCTGGCGGTCATCTCCGACAAGCCGCGCCTCATCAGCCAGTTCTTCCGCCAGAATTTCAGCCAGGTCACCAACCCGCCGATCGACCCGTTGCGCGAACGGCACGTGATGTCGCTCAAGACGCGGTTCGGCAATCTCGCCAACATCCTCGATCAGTCCGCGGCGCCGTCGAAGGTGCTGGTGCTCGAATCGCCGGTGCTGACCAACGGCGACTGGGACCGGCTGAAAGGCCATTTCGGCATGAGCGCGGCCGATATCGACTGCACCTTCCCCGCCGGCAGCGGCCCCGAGGGCCTGCGCGCCGCCATCGCCGACATCCGCCAGCAGGCCGAACAGGCGGTGCGTCAGGGCAAGTCGGAACTGTTCCTGACCGACGAAGCGATCGGGCCCGACCGGATGGCGATCGCCGGCGTGCTCGCGGTCGCCGCGGTCCACACCCACCTCGTCCGCCGGGGCTTGCGCAGCTATGCGTCGATCAACGTCCGCTCGGCCGAATGTCTCGACACGCATTATTACGCGGTGCTGATCGGCGTCGGCGCGACGACGGTGAACGCCTATCTGGCCGAAGCCTCGATCCGGGACCGTCACGCCCGCGGCCTGTTCGGCGATATGGACATCGCCACCTGCCTGAAGCGGCATCGCACCGCGATCGACGAAGGCCTGCTGAAGATCATGTCGAAGATGGGGATCGCGGTGATCTCCAGCTATCGCGGCGGGTATAATTTCGAGGCGGTGGGCCTCAGCCGTGCGCTGGTCAACGACCTGTTCCCGGGCATGCCCGCCAAGATTTCGGGCGAAGGCTATTCGTCGCTCTACCTCAACGCGACGATGCGGCACGATGCGGCGTTCGACTCGAGCGTAGCGACGCTGCCGATCGGCGGCTTCTATCGCCAACGCCACGGCGGAGAGACGCATGCGTTCTCCGCGCCGTTGATGCACACGCTGCAGACCGCGGTTGCGACGGACAGCTATTCGACCTATCTCGCCTTTTCGCGCGGGGTTCGCGACCTGCCGCCGGTGTACTTACGCGACCTGCTGGAATTCAACTTCCCGAAGGACGGCATGCCGATCGATTCGGTTGAGGCGATCACCGAAATCCGCAAGCGATTCGTCACACCCGGCATGTCTTTGGGCGCGCTGAGCCCTGAGGCGCACGAGACGCTGGCGATCGCGATGAACCGCATCGGCGCGCGCGCGGTGTCGGGCGAAGGCGGCGAGGCGAAGGAGCGCTACACGCCGTACGAGAACGGCGACAACGCGAATTCGGGCGTGAAGCAGATTGCCTCCGGCCGCTTCGGCGTGACCGCCGAAGATCTCAACGCCTGCGACGAGATCGAGATCAAGGTCGCGCAGGGCGC
>DASTEN010000033.1:0-2022 GCA_035709645.1 Sphingomonas sp. | reverse complement strand
GACGCCGAAGCGCTGTTCCTCGTCGACGATGACGAGGCCTAGGCGCTTGAAGTCGATGCCCTTGGCCAGGATCGCGTGGGTACCGACGACGACGTCGATCTGCCCGTCGGCCAGGCCTTCCTTGGTCGCCTTCGTCTCGCTTGCGGTCACGAGGCGGCTGAGGCGGCCGACCCGAATTGGGAAGCCGTCGAAGCGCGCAGCGAAGTTGTTGTAGTGCTGGCGCGCGAGCAGTGTCGTCGGACAGACGACGGCGACCTGCATCCCCGCCATCGCGGCGACGAAGGCGGCACGCAGCGCCACCTCGGTCTTACCGAAGCCGACGTCGCCGACGATCAGCCGATCCATCGGGGACCCCTTGCCCAGATCGCCCAGCACGTCGTTGATCGCGCGGTCCTGATCGTCGGTTTCCTCGTAGGGGAAGCGATCGACGAAGGTCGCAAAGCCCGATCCGTCGGGCTCGGCCACGTCGGCCGGGCGCAGCGCGCGTTCGGCGGCGGTGGCGATGAGCTCTCCCGCGATCTCGCGGATGCGCTCCTTCATGCGGGACTTACGCCGCTGCCACGCTTCGCCGCCCAACTTGTCGAGCGTCGCGCCCTCTTCGCCCGATCCGTAGCGGCTGAGGACTTCGAGGTTTTCGACCGGCACGTACAGTTTGTCGCCGCCGGCATAGGTCAGCGCGACGCAGTCGTGCGGGCTCTTGCCGACGGGGATCGAGGTCAGGCCCTCGTACCGGCCGATGCCGTGGTCGACGTGGACGACGAGGTCGCCGGGCGAAAGCGTCGCGAGTTCGGCGAGGAAGGCGTCGGCTGATTTGCGGCGCTTCGCGCGGCGGACCAGGCGGTCGCCGAGCATGTCCTGTTCGGTCAGCAGCGTGACATCGGGCGCGGTGAAACCGTGGTCGAGCGGTAGGACGATCAGCGCGGTCGCGCTGTCGACGACGCCCAGCGCCTCCTGCCAGGTGTCCACCATCCGCGCGCCGGACAGGCCATGATCCTCCAGCAGCCCCTTCAACCGATCCCGCGAACCGGTCGAGTAGCTGGCCAGGATGCGCTTGCCCTTCACCTTCTTGAGGTGCGTGACCACCGCTTCATAGACATTGGTGCCAGCCGAGCGTTCGGGCGCGAAATCGCGCGGGCCGTCGATGTTGAATTCGAGGACCGATGCGCTTTCGGGTTCGTGGAACGGCGTCGTGACGTGGGCGGGGGCGTCGTGGAGCACTTGCGCCCATTCGTCGGGCAGCAGGTACAGCGATTTGGTGGGCAGCGGGCGGTAACTGCCGGGTTCGCTGCCCGAAGCCCTCAGCCGGTTCGCATGATAATCGGCGATCGCTTCGAACCGCGCCTCCGCCGCGCCCGCGACACCGGCATCGCGGACGACCACCATCTCGGCGGGCAGATGGTCGAACAGCGTTTCCAGCCGCTCCTCGAACAGCGGCAGCCAATGCTCCATGCCCGCCAGGCGCCGGCCGTCGCTGACCGCTTGGTACAACGGATCGCCCGTTGCGGTTGCTCCGAAGGTTTCGCGGTAGCGGGTGCGGAAACGCTTGATGCTGTCTTCGTCAAGCAACGCTTCGGACGCGGGCAGCAGGATGAATCCCTTGATGCTGCCGGTCGTGCGCTGGTCGTGCGGGTCGAAGGTGCGGACGGTTTCGATCTCGTCGCCGAAGAAGTCGAGCCGCAGCGCGGATTCGGAGCCTGAGGGGAACAGGTCGACCAGGCTGCCGCGCACCGCGAATTCCCCGGCGTCCGCAACCGAATCGGTGCGGACATAGCCGTTGGCCTGGAGCAGCGTGGAGAGCTTTTCACGGCTGATCCGTTCGCCGGGTGCCAGGGTGGCGACGAGCTGGCGGATGCGGAATGGAGTCAGCGTGCGCTGGGTCGCGGCGTTGGCAGTGGTGACGAGCAGGCGGGGGCGGGCGGCTTTCGTCTGGAGCGCATGCAGCGTCGCGAGACGTTCGGACATGACGCGCAGCGTAGGGGAAGAGCGATCGTAGGGCAGGCAGTCCCACGCCGGGAAGGCGAG
>DASTEN010000032.1:0-2657 GCA_035709645.1 Sphingomonas sp. | reverse complement strand
TGGGCGAGGATGTCGGTGGCGAGTGCGCACGCCGCGTCGAATTTCGCGCCGCGCTGGGGCTCGCCCGCTGCCGTACCGTGACCGACGCCATTCGCATGCAAAGCGTGCCGCGCCCGATGACGCCGCCGCCGACGACTGGCGATGTCGAGTTTTTCTGATGACACCATCTTACCGCGAAGGACCGAAAGCGTGACCAAGACGATCCTGACCGTCGATGATTCGCCCAGCATGCGGATGCTGTTGCGCGTCGCGTTGACCGACATGGGCTATGACGTGATCGAGGCGGAGGACGGCGTCCATGCGCTCGAGACGCTGCGCGAAACCGACGTCGAGCCCGACCTGCTGATCACCGACATCAATATGCCGCGAATGGACGGGTTCGGCCTGATCTCCGAGGTACGCGGGCAGGGCAGGCGCGGCCTGCCGATCCTGGTGCTGACCACCGAAAGTTCGGACGAAAAGAAGCAGCGTGCCCGCGCCGCCGGTGCGACCGGCTGGATCGTGAAGCCCTTCCATCCCGAAAAGCTGGCCGCGGCGATCCGCCGCGTCCTGCACTGATTTCGCCCTCCGTCGAAAGAGACAGGATCATGTCCCGCCAACTCATCACCTTCGAACTCGGCGATCAGGCGCTGGGCGTCGACATCATGGCCATCCGCGAAATCCGCGCGTGGTCCCCGGCCACGCCGCTGCCGAACGTCCCGTCCTATGTTCGCGGCGTCGTCAACCTGCGCGGCATCGTGCTGCCGGTGATCGACCTGCGCGCGCGACTGGGATGGGGCACGACCGAGACGACGGCGCGCCACGTCATCGTCGTCGTACGGATCGGCGAGCAGTTGCAGGGCATGATCGTCGATGCGGTCAACGACATCGTCACCGTCCAGCCCGACGAGATGCAGCCGTTGCCCGACACGGGTGACGCACAGTCGGCCCGCTTCCTCGATGGCCTGGCGACGATCGATGACCGGATGATCCTGATCCTGGCGCTCGACCGCCTGATCGATCCGCCCGTCCAGATGGCCGAAGCCGTCTGAGCCTGTCGCCGCCCGCAATCCCTTCCCCTTCCTATCCTGAAAGTTCCGTCAATGGCCGCCACCCGAGTCCTTGTTGTCGATGACTCGCTCACCATGCGAGCGCTGATTTCCGGCGCGTTGGAGAAAATTCCGAACGTGACGGTTGTCGGTCTGGCCGACGGCGCGGCCGAAGCCCGCGAAATGGTCGCCGAATTCCGTCCCGACGTGATGACGCTGGATGTCGAAATGCCGGGTATGAGCGGCCTGGAATATCTGGCCGAGATCATGGAAACCAAACCGATGCCGGTCATCATGTTTTCGACGCGGACGACCGACGGGGCGGCGGATTCGATCGAGGCGCTGCGCCTGGGGGCGATCGATTGCTTCCCCAAGCCCAAGGTGGCGGCACCGGCCGAGCTCCAGTCGATCATCGTCAAGCTTGGCAAGCGGATCAAGGCGGCGAAGACCGTGGAGCTGAAGGGCCGGGCGCCCAAGGTGAAGGTCGCGCCGCCGATCGACTGGAACGGCCGCATCGTCGTGCTGGGCGGCGACGCGTCGAGCACCACCAAGCTGTTCGAGATTCTGGGCGCGTTTCCCGCGAACTGCCCGCCGACGCTGGTCGTCCAGCATCTGGGCGACGGCATGGTCGATGGCATGGTCGCCAAGCTGGACGAGCAGGTCGCCCCCAAGGTCGTCGTCGCGGCGGACGGGATGAAGATCGAACAGGGCACCATCTATTTCGCGCCGGCAGGGGAGCATCACATGGTGATCGACGCCTGGCCGGATGGGCACGTCCGCCTTCTGGCGCGCGAGCCCGTCGCGGGGGAACGGCCGTCGATTTCGCTTCTGTTCGCGGCTGCGGCAAAGGCGGCCGGCAACGCTGCCGTCGGCGTGCTGCTGATGGATGGCAACGAAGACGGCGGCGGCGGTCTGAAGGCGCTGAACGGTGCGGGCAGCTATGCCTTCGCACCCGGCGAAACGCCCGGCGCCTACACCTTGTCGCGCAACATCGCATCGCAGCCGGTGCCGCCGGGCACGTTGCCGGCGTCGATCCTGAAAATGTGTTCGAAATGACGACGGCGTCCATAGGACGGGGACTGTCGCTTGCCGAGGCGCTGGCCGAGGAGCTGGTGCTTGCATCCAAGGTTCTGGCGGAGCTCGCCTATGACCTGGGCACCGACGAGACGACGTTGCGACGGCATATGACGAGCCTGCAGAAGATCGACCAGCTGACCCAGGCCCAGCTCGCCATCGCCGGCGTGCTGCGTCGGCTGGACGATCCGAAGGCGGCATTGGGCGACATCACGCTCGAAAGCATGAGCGCGCGCCTGCGACGCAGCATGGCAGAAGGGCCGTATCCGGCCAATACCGACTACGATATCGCCATCTGACCTAGCGCGTCTGCGCCTTTTCATGGTGACGGATCACTTCGTCGATGATGAAGCGCAGGAATTTTTCCGAGAATTCGGGATCGAGCTGGGCCTGTTCCGCCAGCCCGCGCAGCCGCGCGATCTGCGCGTCTTCGCGACCGGGATCGGCGGGGGGCAGCGCCGCCTCCGCCTTGTAGCGACCGACCGCCTGGGTCACCTTGAACCGTTCGGCCAGCATGAAGACGAGGGCGGCATCGATATTGTCGATGCTCTGGCG
>DASTEN010000031.1:0-3704 GCA_035709645.1 Sphingomonas sp. | reverse complement strand
GGGCATTTCACCCCGCGTGTGCCGGGCGCGCAATGGGGCCACGGCGCGATGGGCAACGCGCGTTGGGGCGGAGTGCGGCTGCGCGACGTGCTGGACCGTGCCGGCGTCCTGCCGGGGGCGGTGGCGGTGCGGTTCGGCGGGCTCGACCGCCCGCCCCCGGGCGCGCCGCCGTTTCTGAAGTCGCTGGCGATCGATCACGCGCGCGACGGCGAGGTGATGCTGGCGTTCCTGATGAACGGCGAACGGCTGCCGATGCTGAACGGCTATCCGCTTCGGCTGGTCGTGCCGGGGTGGTATTCGACCTATTGGATCAAGGCGCTGACCAGCATCGAGGTGCTCGGCGCGCCCGATACCAATTACTGGATGGACAAGGCCTATCGCATCCCCACCGCCGCGCGGGCGAGCGTTGCGCCGGGCGCGAAGGATTTTCCGACCGAGCCGATCAACGCGATGAACCCGCGCGCGTTCATCACCAACCTGGCGGACGGCGACACGATCGTCGCGCGCTCCCCCTTTGCGGTGCGCGGGATCGCGTTCGGTGGCGCGACCGGCGTGAAGGCGGTCGAACTGTCGATGAACGGCGGGCGGAGCTGGCATGCGGCGCAACTGGGGCCGGACATGGGCCGATACGGCTTCCGCCGGTGGGACATGACGGGCAGCGGCGTGGCGCCGGGCAGCTACCGCCTGGCCGTGCGCTGCACCAATAGCGATGGCGTCGTGCAGACGCGCGCGCCGATCTGGAACCCCGGCGGCTATATGGACAACGTCATCGAAACGGTCGGGGTGCGGGCAGCATGAGGGGGCTGATCGCGCTGTTTCCGCTCGCGCTGGCCGCGTGCGGTGGCCAGCCAGCCGCGCCAGCGGCACCGCAGGGCGCACAGATGGTGCGGGTGTCGTTGCCCGACGATCCGGCGGTCACGATCGGCGGCAGCGATCCCGCGCTGATCGAAACCCGCTGCCTGGCCTGCCATTCGGTCGAGATGATCACGACCCAGCCCAGGCTGCCGGTCGAGAAATGGGCCGCGACCATCGAAAAGATGCGGACGGTCTACGGTGCGCAGATTGCGAAAGCGGACGAACCGGCGCTGGTGGCGGCGTTGCAATCGGCCCAGCGATAGCCGCTGAAGGGCGCGCCTGGCCAGCGGCCGCCCGGCGCCGGCGACGCGGTCAGCGGCGCGGAACCGGTGCGCCACCGGCAACGTGGATGTCGGCGGCCGATCCCGGCATATGGGCCGGTTCGATGCTGTCGCTGCGTCGCGCGGCGCGCCGTCGCCACAGCAGCACGCCGGCACCGCCGATCGCGGCGACCGCAATCGTCCCGGCAAGCGCGAACAGGGCGGGGCGGGTGGATTTCGAAATGGCCATGCCGACCGCGAATACCGCGCCAACGCGTCAAGTCCACCACGGGTTTGACCGCGGCTTTCGTTACGCATCCGGATCGATCCCGTCGGTTGCGTGTTTCGTAATCGGTCGAGCGCGGAATGCACATCGCCGGACTTGAAGTGGACACAGTGTCCGCTTAATTGCCGCCACGACACGCCTCCCGTCCAGACGAAAGCCCGTTTCATGAGCGACACGCCCACCGGTGGGGACCGGTTCGACGCGACTGCCCCCGATTCGCCGACCGATGCGGACGCCCCGGACGGACGAAAGCGGCTGAGCGGTCGCGCCAAGCTGATCCTGCTGGTCGTCGTGGTCGCCTTGCTGGTCGCCGGCGGCGTCTGGTTCGCGAAATATCAGACCCGCGGCAAATATCTGGAAGAAACCAACGACGCGACGATCCAGGCCGACATGGTCACCGTGGCGCCGCGTGTCGCGGGCTATGTGTCGGCGGTGCTGGTGAACGATAACCAGGACGTGCGCGCCGGCCAGCCGCTCGTCCGTATCGACCCGCGCAACGCGCGTGCCCAGGCCGCGCAGGCGGAGGCGCAGATCGCACTGGCCGCCGCTCAGGCCGATACCGCGCGCGCCCAGGTCCGCGAACAATTGGCCGCGATCGCGCAGGCCCGGGCCCAACTGAGCGCCGCACAGGTGAAGGCCGGGTTCGATGCGCAGGAAGTCGCCCGCTATCGCCCGCTTGCCGCATCGGGCGCGGAAACCCGCGAACAGCTCGCCAAGCTGGAACTCGCTGCCCGCCAGTCGGCGGAAAACGTCCGCTCGGCCGCCGCGACGCTTGCCGCACAGGAACGCCGCGTCGGCACGATCCAGACCCAGATCCGTCAGGGCGAGGCGCAGGGACAGGCCGCGCGTGCCCAGCTGGCCGCCGCCAACGTCGATGTCGGCGCGACCACGCTGACCGCCGCGATCGGCGGGCGCATCGGCGACAAGACGGTGACGCTGGGCCAGTTCGTCCAGGCCGGGACCCGGCTGATGTCGATCGTGCCGCTCGACAGGATCTATGTCACCGCCAACTTCAAGGAAACGCAGCTTGCGCTGATGCGCCCGGGGCAGCCGGTCGACATCCGGGTCGATGCGCTGGACGGCATGGTGCTGAAGGGCCGGGTTGAAAGCCTGGCGCCGGGGACGGGCGCGCAATTTTCGCTGCTGCCGCCGCAGAACGCGACGGGCAATTTCACGAAGATCACCCAGCGCGTCCCCGTCCGCGTCTCGATCGAGGCGACGCCTGCGGCGCGGCGGCTGCTGGTCCCGGGGCTGTCGGTGACGGTGACGGTCGACACGATCTCGGCGAAAGACGACATCAAGCGTTTCCGCGAACAGCAGGAAAAGGCCCGGTAAGGTGGCGAGCGCCGCCCTGCCGCAGGGACGTGCGGCCGTCCCGGAACGCGCGGATCTGACCGCATGGCTGGCGGTCGCGGCGGGCACGCTGGGCGCGCTGATGGCGACGCTCGACATCTCGATCGTCAATTCGGCCTTACCGACGATCCAGGGAGAGATCGGCGCCAGCGGTACCGAGGGGACGTGGATCGCGACCGCCTATCTGGTGGCGGAAATCGTCATCATCCCGATGGCGGCGTGGCTTCAGCGTCTGCTGGGCCTGCGCACCTTCCTGTTGATCGCGGCCGGGCTGTTCACCGCCTTCTCGGTCCTGTGCGGCGTGTCGACCAATCTGACGATGATGATCATCGGCCGGATCGGGCAGGGCTTCACCGGCGGCGCGATGATCCCGACCGCGCAGACCATCATCGCCCAGCGCCTGCCGCCGGCGCAGCAGCCGGTCGGCATCGCCGCCTTCGGGGTTACGGCGATCATGGGGCCGGTGCTGGGGCCGCTGGTCGGCGGCTGGCTGACCGAGAATATCAGCTGGCACCACGCCTTCTTCATCAACGTGCCGATCTGCGCGATCCTGATCACGCTGCTGCTGGTCGGCCTGCCGCACGAGAAGGCGAAGCCCGAACTGCTGGGCGAGGCTGACTGGATCGGTATTCTGGGCCTGGCGCTCGGCTTGGGTGGGCTGACCGTGTTCCTGGAGGATGGCCAGCGCGAACAATGGTTCTCGTCCGATCTCATCCGCTGGATGTTCGCCATCACCATTATCGGCTTCGGAATGATCGCCTGGGGGCAATTCTTCGCCAAAAGCCCGATAGTGAAGCTGAAGCTGCTGCGCGACCGGCAGTTCGGCGCGGTCATCCTGATGGGCATCGTGCTGGGGGTCGTGCTGTACGGCACCAGCTATGCGATTCCTCAGTTTTTGGCCGCGATCGCGGGGTACAATGCGTTGCAGGCGGGCAAGGTCGTGCTGCTGT
>DASTEN010000030.1:0-2609 GCA_035709645.1 Sphingomonas sp. | reverse complement strand
ATGCGGCGGAGATCGCGAATTTCTGTTCGCTGACCTACGACGTGACGTTTCCGGTCTTCGCCAAGGTCGACGTCAACGGCGATAACGCCGCGCCGCTGTTTCGGTATCTGAAGCACGAAGCGCCGGGGCTGCTTGGGTCGGAATCGATCAAGTGGAACTTCACGAAGTTCCTGATCGACCGCGATGGAAAGGTGGTCGATCGCTACGCCCCGACGACCAAGCCCGAGGCCATCGCGAAGGATGTCGAGACGCTGCTGTAAGCATCGGAGCATTGCCGATTTGGCCACACCCTATTCCCGTTCGTGCTGAGCTTCTCGAAGCACCGTTCTCAGATCCTCACGTCGGGAACGTGCGTGTCGGAGAACCGTCCTTCGATGGGCTCAGGACGAACGGGCGGGGTGAGAGGCCGCGCCGATAGGTGTGGATAACCCGCCCGGCCGCCTTTCAAACCCCCGTGCGACGGCCTACTCTAACCGCGTGGCACATTCCGGTTTCGTCCCCCTTCGCGTCTTTTCCTCCTACACGATGCTGGAAGGCGCGATCGAGCCCAAGGCGATCGCCAAGCGGGCGGCTAAGCTTGGGTTTCCCGCCGTGGCGCTCGCGGATCGCAACGGGCTATATGCCGCGATGGCCTTCGGCGACGCGTGCAAGGGCGAGGGTGTCCAACCGGTCATCGGCACGATGCTCGCGATCAAGCGCCCGGTGCCCGATGGCGTCGAAGCGCCGATCGACTGGCTCGCGCTCTATGCCCAAGACACGACCGGTTACGACAATCTCTGCGCGCTGGTCAGCGAGGCGCATCTTGGACGTCCGGTCGAGGAGGATGCGCACGTCGCGCTCGACGCATTGGCGGGTCGCACCGACGGCCTGATCGCGCTGACCGCGGGGGGAGAGGGTGCCCTTGCGCGGCTCTACGCGGACGATCAGCCCGATGCAGCGGGGCGCTATGCCGATCGACTGCAGGCGCTGTTCCCGAAGCGCCTGTACATCGAGATCAGCCGCCGCGGCGACGCGATCGAGGCGCGCGCGGAAGAGGCGCTGATCGACCTCGCCTATGCGCGCGACCTGCCGCTGGTCGGAACCAACCCCTGTTGCTTCGCGGAGGATGATTTCCACGAGGCGCATGACGCGATGCTGTGCATCGCATCGTCGAGCTACGTCACCAGCGACGATCGCAAGCGGTCTTCGCCCGACGCCTGGATGAAGCCCGCGGACGTGATGCGCGAGCTGTTCGCCGACCTGCCCGAGGCGATCGACAACACCCTGGTCGTCGCCCAGCGCTGCGCGGTTGCGGCGCCGAAGCGCAAGCCGATCCTCCCCAGTCTGGCCGGCGATATCGCGGGCGAGGCGGCGATGCTGCGCGATCAGGCGCGCGCGGGCCTCGCCATGCGGCTGGAGAAGGCGGGCATCGCCGACGACGCCGCGGTCGAAACCTATCAGAAGCGCCTGGAATTCGAGCTAGACGTCATCATCCAGATGGGCTTCCCGGGCTATTTCCTGATCGTCGCCGACTTCATCAAATGGGCGAAGGAACGCGACATCCCGGTCGGCCCGGGCCGTGGTTCGGGCGCGGGATCGGTCGTCGCCTGGGTGCTGACGATCACCGACCTCGACCCGATCAAGCTGGGGCTGCTGTTCGAACGCTTCCTCAATCCCGAACGCGTGTCGATGCCCGACTTCGACATCGACTTCTGCGAAACGCGGCGCGGTGAGGTCATCCGCTACGTTCAGCAGCGGTACGGCCACGACAAGGTCGCGCAGATCATCACCTTCGGAAAGCTGAAGGCGCGCGCGGTCGTGAAGGATACCGGCCGCGTGCTCCAGATGAGTTATGGCCAGATCAATCGCCTGGCGGGGTTGATCCCCAACCATCCGACCGATCCGTGGACGCTGGAGCGCGCGCTGAACGGCGTCGCCGAACTGGCGGCCGAGTACAAGAACCACAGCGACGTCCGCCATCTGCTCGACCTGGCGCAGAAGCTGGAGGGGCTGCCGCGGCACTCCTCGACCCACGCCGCTGGCGTGGTGATCGGCGACCGGCCGCTGAGCCAGCTGGTCCCGCTCTACCGCGATCCGCGATCGGACATGCCCGTCACGCAATTCGACATGAAGTACGTCGAAGGCGCGGGGTTGGTGAAGTTCGACTTCCTCGGCCTCAAGACGTTGAGCGTGCTCAAGAAGGCGGTCGAGCTGCTCGCCAATCGCGGAATCGATGTCGACCTCGATACGCTCGCGTGGGACGATCCCGAAGTCTACGCCCTGCTGCAACGGGGCGACACCGTGGGCGTGTTCCAGCTCGAATCGGACGGCATGCGTCGCACGCTGAGCGCGGTACGGCCGTCGAACTTCGGCGACATCATCGCGCTCGTGTCGCTGTACCGCCCGGGTCCGATGGACAATATCCCGACGTTCGGCGCGCGCAAGAACGGGCGGGAGACGGTCCAATATCCGCATCCGCTGCTGGAGCCGATCCTGGCCGAAACCTACGGCATCTTCGTCTACCAGGAACAGGTGATGCAGGCCGCGCAGATCCTGGCGGGCTATTCGCTGGGCGGCGCGGACCTTCTGCGCCGCGCGATGGGCAAGAAGATCAAGGCCGAGATGGACGC
>DASTEN010000029.1:0-3725 GCA_035709645.1 Sphingomonas sp. | reverse complement strand
GTTTTAGGGCTAACACCCATCCGCCCCTCTCCACCGTCATCCCCGCGAAGGCGGGGATACATTCTGGCTGGCCGGCATGAGTCTGACGGAAACCAGCGACTATCCATCCCCGCCTGCGCAGGGATGACGGGTGGCCTTTGCCTGGTCCCGCGACGTCTCGGCGTTTATCCCCGCCTGCGCGCGGGATGGCGGTAAGGAGGCGATGCCCCACGCTTTCCAGCGCACCATAGCGCCGGACGCGGCATCCCGACTCCCCCCGCCGCCCACGTTCCGCTAATGTTCCGATCATGCCGCCCGCGACTCGCCGCGCCGACCCGTTCCCCCAGCCTGCGGTACTGGCCCTCCCCCCGCGCCCGCTGCGCTGGCTGTTCCTGGATCTTAACAGCTATTTCGCGAGCGTCGAACAGCAGCTCGATCCGCACTTGCGCGGCAAGCCGGTTATCGTCGCGCCCGTCGACAGCGACACGACCGTCGCGATCGCGGCGTCCATCCAGGCGAAACGCTACGGCATTTCGACCGGCACCCCGGTTTGGGAAGCCAAGCGTCGCTGTCCCGATATCCTGATCACGCCCGCGCGCCACGAACGCTACGTCGAATTCCACGACGCCATCGTTGCCGAAATATGGCGCCATATCCCGGTGACCAAAGTGTGTTCGATCGACGAAGTCGCGTGCCGTCTGCTCGATAACGAGAACGACCGCGCGTCCGCCGTAGCGCTGGCGCAGCGGATCAAGGCCGGCATCCTTGCCAACGTCGGCGAATGTCTGACGTCGTCGGTCGGCATCGCGCCCAACCGGCTGCTGGCGAAACTCGCATCGGACATGCAAAAGCCCGATGGCCTGATCATCCTCGAAGGGGATGAACTGCCGCACCGCCTCTACGACACGCCTCTACGCGACATTTCGGGCATCGGCGCCAAGATGGAACGGCGGTTGGCGCGCGACGGGATCAACGACATTCGCCAGCTGTGCGCCCGCCGCCCGCGCGACGCGGGGACGGCCTGGGGTGGGGTGAACGGCGACCGGCTGTGGTACCTGCTCCACGGTGTCGACCTGCCCGAAAAGGCGACGCAGAACCGCACGATCGGGCATAGCCATGTCCTTTCGCCGTCGAAGCGCGCGCTGGAACCGGCGCGGCTGACCGCGCGCCGTCTGGCCCTGAAATGCGCAAGCCGCCTGCGCCGCAAGGGCTATGTCGCGCGCCTCCTGGTGCTGCACGGCAAGTTCGAGGACGACAAGTCGAACTGGCGGACATCGATCAAACTGCCCGCCACTCAGGACAGTTTCGCGGTGCTCGGGGCGCTGGATGCGATCTTTCCGCGGCTCGCCGCCGTCGGACGGACCCGCCCCGGCGGATTCCGACTGAGGATGATCGGGGTGACGCTGGCGGAGATCGCGGCGGTCGACGGCGAACAGGGGTCGTTGTTCGGCGCGCTCGATCCCGACGATCCGCTGGCCCGTGGCACGCGGACGCTCAGCCTCAGCCGCGCGATGGACCGGATCAACGAGAAATTCGGACGTCACGCCGTCTCGGTCGGGCCGATGACCGGCGGTCGAATCGATCGTGTCGGCACCAAGATCGCCTTTGGGCGGATCCCCGACATGGACGAATTTCACGAATGACCCGAGTGCGCTATGCGGCGATCCGTCGAAAAAGGGCGGCGGCACGCCTTGACGCACCATGCTGCATGCGCGAAATCGACACTCGTTATGAACACTCGCATCCTCGCCTCCGCCGCGGCGCTCACGCTGCTTTCCCTGTCCGCTTGCGGCGAAAAGCAGCCGGAAGTCGTCGACACGCGCGCCGCCGATCCGATGGCGGAGCAGTTGAAGAACGCGACCGCGGTCGAACTGCCGCCGTCGATCGAAAAGGCCGTCACGTTCCGCTGCCAGCCGGGCAACGGCCTGATCTACGTCGACTTCTTCCAGGGCCGCAAGTTGGCGAACGTCCGGACCGAAAAGACCGGCACGCCGACGCAGCTGACCGCGCCGGAGGCGGGCCAGCCGTTCGTCGGCGGTGGCTACACGATCGACGGTACGCCGGAGTCGATCAAGTACACCGCGCCTGGCAAGCCGGCGCTGACCTGCAAGGCCTGACGCCGATCCGCATGGAGAGTTTAAGGGGACCGGCGGGCGACTGCCGGTCCCTTTTGCTTGTGCGACGCTTGGACCGACGATGACCCGCCCGACCGGTCCCGTCGACACGATCGATCCCGACCTGTTGCTGCGCGCCTACGCGATGGGCGTCTTTCCGATGTCCGACGCGCGCGACGACAACGGCATCTACTGGGTCGAACCGCGGATCCGCGCGATCCTGCCGCTCGACGGCTTTCACCTGTCGCGCCGCCTGCGCCGCACGATCGCCGGTGACAGGTTTCGCATCACCGCCGACACCGCCTTCGAACAGGTCATCGCCCTGTGCGCGGAGGCAGCCGACGATCGTCCGGACACGTGGATCAACCACATGATCGAAGACGCCTTCATCACCCTCCATCGCCGCGGCCTCGCGCATTCGGTGGAGGTGTGGGACGGCGATCGCCTGGTGGGCGGACTTTATGGACTGGCGCTCGGGCGCGCGTTCTTCGGCGAAAGCATGGTCAGCCGCGCACGCGACGCATCGAAGGTCGCGTTGGCCGCGCTGGTCGCGCGTCTGAAGCTGGGTGGCTATGCGCTGCTCGACTGCCAGTTCCAGACCCCTCACCTCGCCTCGCTCGGCGCGATCGAAGTCCCGCGGGCAGATTACACCGTAGTGTTGAGCTCGGCGCTCGGAGCCTCCGGGGGCGGGTTGCCCGATGGTGCCGGATCGCCGGGCGGCGACTTCCGCGCGTTCGACGCCCTGCCCGCCGGTACCGATCCCGACGATGCCGCCACGGTGTCCGGCCCGGCGGTGGGAAAGCGCATCGTGCAGCTCTTGGGCCACACGTCGTAGAGCGGGCTCTGCACGACGTTCAGCGCAGGCCGTTCCTTGAACACCCAGCCCGAGAACGCGCGGCGCCAGCGGCGGTCGGTGCCCTCGACGTCGAGTTGCAGGAAGGCACCGGTCAGCTGATCCTCTTCCCACGGCGCGGTCTGCTCGCAGGCCCGCAACCGGACGATCGCGCCACCGACGCGGTACGCCTGCCCCGGCTTCATCACCAGATCGCGCGCCTGTCCGTTGCGTTTGTTGAGGAAGCCGACGATCGCGACGCGTTCCGCCATCGGCGTTTCGCCGGCGGTGGTCCCGCCGGGCGTCGCCGCCGTCCTGGGCCGAGCCCGTGCGGCGGATACCGTTGGGCGCGGGGCGGCCGATCGGGTCGGCGCAGCGGCAGCCGCGGTCGATGGCGTCGCCGTACCGCGCACCGCCGCGATCAGCCCTTCGCCGCCCAGCCACGCGCCGGCCCCGGCGGCAAGCACGATCGCGCTTACGCCCAGCCAGCGCCTGGCCGTCATGCGTCGGGGGTCCATGCCTCGTAATCGCCGGTGGCCGACGCGCGCTTGCCGCCCTTTTCAAGGGCGCCTGCGGGACGATAGGCCATCGGCGTACCGGTCAGGTTGGGCACGGCAGGCTTGACCCACGGCTTTGCCGGCGGCAGCGCACGATCGGGCGCATCGTCGATCTGATGGTGCAGCCACCCGAACCATTCGGGCGAAATGCGGCTCGCATCGTTCGATCCCGAATAGATCACCCAACGCCGCGGATTGCCCGCGGTGTCGCGGCCACCCTGGTAATAGACGTTGCCGAGACCG
>DASTEN010000028.1:0-8942 GCA_035709645.1 Sphingomonas sp. | reverse complement strand
CCCACACGTCCGACCAGCACGCCTGGTTTGCCGAAAGCCGCAGCGATCGTCAGAACCCGCGCGCCGACTGGTATGTCTGGGCCGATGCCAAGCCCGATGGCGCGCCGCCCAACAACTGGCAGTCGGTCTTCGGCGGCCCGGCGTGGACATGGGACGCGCGGCGCGGACAATATTACATGCACAATTTCCTGAGCAGCCAGCCGCAGCTCAACGGGCACAACCCGGACGTCCAGGACGCGCTGCTCGACGTCGCCCGCTTCTGGCTGAACCGCGGGGTCGACGGTTTCCGCGTCGATGCGATCAACTTTTCGATGCACGACCCGGCGCTGACCGACAATCCGCCCGCGCCGACCGGCAACGGCGTGCGGACGCGCCCGTTCGATTTCCAGCTGCACATCCACAACCAGTCGCATCCCGATATCCCGCTGTTCCTCGAACGGCTGCGCTATGTCCTCGACGATTATGGCGCGACCTTCACGGTGGCGGAGGTCGGCGGCGACGATAGCGAGCGCGAACGCAAGGCGTTCACCGCGCCCGGCCGGCTCGACAGCTCGTACGGCTTCGACTTTCTCTATGCGCGCGAATTGACCCCGCGGGTCGTCGCCGCAGCGGTCCATGCCTGGCCCGATGCGCCGGGTGCCGGCTGGCCGAGCTGGGCGTTCGAGAACCACGATGCCCCGCGCGCGGTATCGCGCTGGGCGGGGACGCGCGATCCGCACGCCTTCGCGGCGATGAAGATGTTGCTGCTCGCCTGTCTGCGCGGCACGATCATCCTCTATTACGGCGAGGAACTGGGACTGACCCAGGTCGACGTCCCCTTCGATCGGCTGCAGGATCCCGAGGCGATCGCCAACTGGCCGCTGACGCTGTCGCGAGACGGCGCACGCACGCCGATGCCCTGGGCGGCCGATGCAGCGGGGCTGGGCTTCTCGACCGCCGATCCGTGGCTGCCGACCGGTTCCGATCACGCCGCGCTGGCGGTCGACCGGCAGGAAGCGGATGCCGGATCGCTACTCAACCTCACCCGCCGGTTGCTGCAGGTCCGTCATGCCAGTGACGCGTTGATGCGTGGCGACATGACCGTGCTGACCGCGACCGACGACGTGTTGGTCTTCGAACGCCGTACGGATGGCGAACGGCTGCGCTGCGCGTTCAATTTCGGCACGGCGCCGGTCGATCTTGCGCCCGGCGGCCCGGGCGGCTGGCGCATCGTCGAAAGCGTCGGCACAGTCGATGGATGGAATCTGATTGGTCCTGCGGGGCTGATCGCAAGGGAGATGACGTGATGACCCGGATGTTCGTGAGCCTGCTGGCGCTGGTCGCCGCTCAGCCCGCACTGGCCGATGTGGTGGCGACGGCGTCGTCGCCCGACAAGTCGATCGCCGTGTCGGTGTCGATCGATAACGACGGCCGCGCCTCCTATGCGGTCACCCGCAAGGGCAAGCCGGTCATCGCCAACAGCGCGCTCGGTTTCCTGTTCACCGACGCGCCCAAGCTCGATCGCTATTTCGCGCTGGTCGATGCCAAGACCACGAAGAGCGACACGACGTGGACCCAGCCCTATGGCGAATGGCAGACGATCCGCGACAATCACACCGATCTGGTCGTCCGTCTGAAGGAAAAGGTCCGCGACCAGCGCGAGATGCAGGTCACCTTCCGCATCTTCGACGACGGCGTCGGCTTTCGCTACACGCTGCCCGACCAGCCGAACCTGCATCACGCCAACATCGCCGACGAACTGACCGAGTTCGCTCTTGCCGAGGACGGCGTTGCCTGGTGGAAGCCGGCGTACGGCTGGAACCGCGAGGAATATCTGTACAACGCGACGCCCATTTCCAGCGTCGGGACCGCGCAGACCGTCGCAACCTTCAAGCTGGCGAGCGGAACCCATATCGCGATCCACGAAGCGGCGCTGGTCGATTATTCGGCGATGAACCTCCAGCGGTTCGAAGGCACCAAGCTGCGCGCCAACCTGACGCCGGGATCGGGCGCGCCGAAGGTCAGCCGCGACGCCGGATTCTCGACGCCGTGGCGGACGATCGCGATCGCCGACGATGCGCCTGGGCTATACTACGCCAGCCGCATGACGCTGAACCTCAACGAGCCCAACACGCTCGGCGACGTGTCATGGATCGAACCCGGCAAGTTCGCGGGCGTGTGGTGGAACATGATCACCGGGAAATGGAGCTGGGCGCGCGGGCCGATCCACGGTGCGACCAACGCGAACGTCCGCCAGTACATCGATTTCGCCGCGGCAAGCGGCGTGAAGTCGGTGCTGGTCGAAGGCTGGAACGTCGGCTGGGACGGCGACTGGTTCGGTAACGGCAACGACATGAACTTCAGCCAGCCGACGCAGGATTTCGACATCAAGGCGCTGAGCGAGTACGCCCGGAGCAAGGGCGTCCGCCTGATCGGGCACCACGAAACGGGCGGGTCGGCCAGCCATTACGACAAACAGCTCGACAGCGCGTTCAAATTCGCAGCCGATTACGGCGAGCGGGTGGTGAAGACCGGCTATGTCACCGACGCCGGCCAGATCGAGCGCGTCGACGCCGACGGGTCGAAGCATCGCGAATGGCACGAAGGCCAGTGGATGGTGAACCATCATCTGCGCGTCGTGCAGACCGCGGCGAAGTACAAGGTGTCGATCGACAGCCATGAACCGGTCAAGGACACCGGGCTGCGGCGCACCTATCCCAACTGGGTGTCGCGCGAAGGCGGGCGCGGCGGCGAATATATGAGCTGGGCCGGCAAGAATCCGCCCGAGCATGAAGCCAATATGGTCTTCACCCAGCTGCTGGGCGGGCCGATGGATTTCACGCCGGGCATCGTCAGCCTGAAGGGTAGCGAGAACAGCGACATCCCCTCCACGCTCGCCAAACAGCTGGCGAATTACGTCGTGATCTATTCGCCGGTCGTCATGCTCGCCGACACGCCCGAGGCCTATGCGCAATATCCGGGCGCGTTCCAGTTCATCAAGGATGTGCCGACGGACTGGACCGACACCCGCGTGCTGAACGGCGAGGTCGGAGACTATGTGACCATCGTCCGCAAGGCGAAGGGGACGAACGACTGGTTCCTGGGCGCGGTCGGCGACGAACAGCCGCGCACGACGACGATCGCGCTCGACTTCCTCGATCCCGGCAAGACCTACACCGCGCAAATCTATCGCGACGGGCCGAACGCCGATTACCGCACGCCCAACCGCCACGCGATCACGATCGAAAGCAAGCCGGTGAAGCGCGGCGACACGCTGACGCTGGCGCTGGCGCCCGGGGGTGGCCAGGCGATCCGCTTCGTCGCGCCGGGTGCGACGAAGGGCAAGCAGCGGAAGTGATGGTTCCCCCTCTCCCGTTCGTGCTGAGCGTGTCGACGCATTGTCCTTTCTTTCTCGTAGACGAAGGACAGCCCTTCGACGAGCTCGGGGCGAACGGGTGGAGGGTGTCGCGCGAATCTCTGACGACGCCCTTGGGGGACGGACAATGAGTCAAGTGAACCGCCGCCCGCGCCAGGGCTTCGCCGGCCTGTGGAACATCAGCTTCGGCTTCTTCGGCATCCAGATCGGTTTCGCGCTTCAGAACGCGAACATGAGCCGCATTTTCCAGTCGCTCGGCGAAAGCGTGGACGATCTGGCGTTCCTGTGGATCGCCGCGCCGCTGACGGGCCTCGTCGTCCAGCCGATCATCGGTCACTATTCGGACCGCACCTGGGGCCGGTTCGGGCGACGGCGGCCATATTTCTTTGCAGGGGCCGTCTTCGCCGCACTCGCGCTGTTCGGCATGCCCAACGCGCCCGCGCTGTGGGCGGCGGCGGTGCTGCTGTGGATGCTCGATGCGTCGCTGAACGTGTCGATGGAACCCTTTCGCGCCTTCGTCGGCGACATGCTCGACAAGGATCAGCATACCGCCGGCTACGCGATCCAGACCGCCTTCATCGGCGCCGGCGCGGTAGTCGGATCGGTCACGCCCTACGTCCTCGATCACCTCGGCGTCGCGAACGTCGCGAGCGGTGGCGGGGTGCCTGATACGGTGCGCTACAGTTTCTATGCCGGCGGCGCGGCGCTGTTCCTGTCGGTGCTGTGGACGGTGTTGACCACGCGCGAATATTCGCCCGACCAGATCGCCGCATTCGACGGCGCGACCGCGATTGCGGTGGAGACGCCCGCCCCGCCGCAATCGACCGCGGGGGCGCTCGCCTGGATCGTCGGCGGACTCGCCATCGCCGCGCTCGTCGGTTCGGCCGGGCTGGAAAAGGAACTTTACGTGCTTGCCGGCCTGCTCGCCGCCTACGGGGTCGCCCGCATCGTCGCGGCGCGGCTGTATGCCAGCGGACGGCACGACAATCTGCTGACGCATATCGTCGGCGATTTCGCCGGCATGCCGCCGATCATGAAACGGCTCGCGCTCGTCCAGTTCTTCACCTGGTCGGCGCTGTTCATCATGTGGATCTATACGACGCCGGTCGTGGCGCAATATGTGTTCGGTTCGTCGGACCCGGCGAGCGCCGCCTACAACGCCGGTGGAAATTGGGTCGGGATCCTGTTCGCGGCATACAATGCGGTCGCGGCAGTCGCCGCACTGTTCCTGTTGCGGCCGCTGGCCCGCGCGATCGGCAAGGTACGGACGCACGCCGTGTGCCTGGCGATCGGCGCGTTCGGCTATCTCTCGTTCCTGTTCGTCCGCGATGCGAACCTGCTGCTGCTGAGCGAAGTCGCTATCGGCATCGCCTGGGCGTCGATCCTGGCGATGCCTTACGCCATCCTCGCCTCCACGCTGCCGCAGGCGAAGCTCGGCGTGTACATGGGACTGTTCAACGTCTTCATCGTCGTTCCGCAGTTGCTGGTCGCGACCGTCATGGGCACGATCGTGCGTCATGCCTTTCCGACCGAGCCTGTCTGGACGATGGCGTTCGCGGCTGGCGTCATGGGCGTTGCCGCGCTGGCGACATTGCGGATCGGCGAGGATCAGGCGGGCTGAGCGGGGCTGATTCCGCGGCGGATCCCTCTCGCCAACGCCGCGCACTCAAGTAGGCTGTGGTGTGAGCGTTGGTGCGCCAGCGCGGAAAGGAAGCCTGCATGTCCGCTCTCATCCTGTCCTTTCGCAACCTGTCCGTCGTGACGCTGTCGGGAGGCGATCAGAGCGTGGCGCCCCCAGGCCTGGTCGACCTGATCGGCGCGCGGTCGGTCGCCCACGTCGCGGTGTCGTCGCGGACCACCGCCCAGCGCAACCGCACCGCCGCGCAGATCGACCGTGCGATCCTGGAGGCCGACCGCGCCGTGCTGCTGGTCGCCCAGGGCATCGGGTGCGCCGCGGCCGCCTGGTGGGCGCGACTGTCGCCGCGTGCCTATGTCGAACGGGTCGCTGGTGCCATGCTGGTCGCACCGGAGGCGGAACCCGCCTCCTTCGCCTCACCGCGATCCGTGTTGCCGTTTCCCTCGCTCGTGCTCGGGGCGACCGATGCGGCGCAGAGGCTGTCGGGCGAATGGGGCGGGCGGCTGATCGACGGCCCGCTTCCGGTGCGGGAACGCGGCGCGACCCGTCGGCTGCAATCGCTCGTGCTGCGCTTCACCGGCGCCATCGTCGAGCGCGACCGTCAGCAGGCGCTGCGACTGCTCGACCAGATCGGCGACAGCTGAACACCTATTCCGAATAGCGCGGGACGCGCTCGAAATCGGCTTTGCCGAACGGACGGTCGCGGAACATGTAGCCGTAGAAGAATGTCCGCAGCGCGCGGTGATAGGCCCGGATGCGATCTTGATAGTCGAGTTGCGCGGCAAGATCGGTCCTCGCCAGCCGCATCAGCAGCGCCTGCACCCCGACCGATGGCAAGACCCAGCCGAGCGCATTCGCGGTCGCCGCGCGCCGTTCGAGGCCGGATCGGTACGCCGTCACCCGGTCGGCCACGCTATCGTCGCCGTTCTGGTGGAAGGCGAAATACCATTTGTAATGGAAGGCGACGGGCAGCGGCGCCGAGCCGGACCATTCGGGGTAGCGCGCGTAAAAGCGTCGCATCGTGTCCTCGCGCGGGATTTCCCAGGCGTGGTGCACATTTTCCCGCTGGGCGAGCGCGATCCGAGAGCCTTCGTCGAGCGGGATCGCGCGGTTGATCAGCACATTGGCGAACGTCGGTATGACCAGCACCAGCAGCAGCCACAGGCCGGCCAACGTCGCCGCATTGGTGGTCGACCCGCGACCGAACCGCGACACCAGGCCGGCCAGTCCGATCCAGAACAGCAGGTACAATGCAGCGACCGCGACGATCAGCACGATCGCGCCAGGGCCGACGTCCGACACGATCGCCCCGACCACGAACGGTGTCGCCAGAGCCGCCAGCAACGGCACGAACCGGACCAGTCCGCGGCGCAGCCACAGGCCGCGACTGCCCGGCATCGCCTCCAGCATCCGCGCCCGCCCCGCCTCGCGTTCCCCGGCTGTCAGGTCGTGAAACAGCGCGATGGCGAACAGCGGCGCGAGGAAGACCAGCACGAAGGCGAAATCGAACCGACCCGGCAGCGCGAGTTCGGGGTTGAACGTATCGCCGTCATAGATCTGCGCTTCCAGACCCAGTGCGCGAACCCGCAGGATGTACGGTGCCACATCGCGCATGCCGATCGCGGCGAATGCGAGCGGGGCGGGTGAATCCCAGGTCGGGTGAAAGCTGTAATAGGCAGCGCTGCCCGCGTCCTTCTCGCGATCGATGAAGCTTGCCACAGCGGCGATGCCTTCGCGCTGTGCGGGGGCTATCGCGGCGATCGCGGCACGCTGGCGGGCGACTTCGGCGATCCCGGCGACGACCGCTGCGGTGCTGAGCGCCGCCAGCAGAACGATCGCGAAGCTTGCCAGGCGCGACCGGAACAGCAGCCGCGCCTCGTGCATCCAGATCGGCATCACCGCGCTCCCAGCCGGCGGGTGGCCACGATCAGCGCACCCGCACCGATCGCCAGCCAGCCGAGGATCAGGCCCAGTCCCGGCAGGCTGGCGCGCGTCTGCGTCGCGGCGTCGGGCTGGACAAAGGCGAATTCGGGCAGCGTCTGCCAGGTGTCCGCCGCGATCCGCTTGCGGCGATCGGCGTCGGCGTCCTTTGCGGTATCGTCGGCATAGCTGACCGCTTCGGCCTGCAGGCGGTTCAAGCGCTGGACCAGGTCGTAGCGATAGGACTCGGCCTGTTCCAGGAAGCGGCGATGCCCGGCGAAGTCGGTGCCGGCCGCCGCCATCGATGCCTGCTTCAGCGCGATCGTCGGGCTCAGCACGCCCGCCGCAGCGACGACCCCGTTCTGTGCGGCCTGCGCGCGGAAACTCTCGCCCGCGTAGCGATCGAACAGGCGGCTGGTCATCGCTTCGCCCTCCAGCGCCAGCAGCCCTTTGTAATTGACCGGCAGATCCTCGACGCGGGTCACGCCATAGCGCTTCAGGACCCGCGCCTTGAACGCGGCGAAATGCGGGTCGTCCGGATTATGGCTGTCGCCCATCTGGCGCAGGTCGCGGGCGATCGCGATGTCGGTCTGCAATCGGTTCGCAAGCGGATGGGCTTGCGCCGCGACATCGGGGGCCACGCGCGGCAGCAGCACGACGGTGACCGCCCAGATCGCCAGCAGCGCCAGTAGCGCATCGCGGCGGCGCCGGACCAGCATGGACACGAGCGTGATGGCGACGACCCACAGCGCCAGATAGGCGGCATAAGCAAGCGCGATGACCGCCATTGGCCCGGCATAGGCCCCCGGCTGACCGGCGATCAGGACAAAGCCGATCATCGCCGGCAATCCGATCAGCACGGCGACGAAGCCGAGTGCGGACAGCTTGCCCAGCACGATCGCGCGCGCCGACGCACCTTGCAGCAGCAGCGGCCTGAGCGTGCCCCGCTCGGTTTCGCGCGCGACCGCGCCATAGCCGAGAAAGATCAGCAGCAGCGGCGCGACCGATTGCAGGACGAACGCCGGGGTCAGCTGGCCGAAGCGGATCAGCGGCGAACTCTGGCGCACGTCGCCGAAATTGGCGGTATTCTGGCGATGCCCCTCCAGGAACATGGAGTTGCCGGTGAACGCATCGACACCGGGATCGAACGCCGCGAGCGGCCCCAGCGGTCGGAAAATGAAATGGCCGTAATGGACCACGCGGTGCGGATGCCGCTCGGGTTGGGCTTCGAACGCATGGTTGGCCTCCGCCTGGTGGCGTGCGCGCGTCTCGGCGATGCCCTGCTGGTGGGTCCAGGACGTGACGACCGCGACGAGTGTGAGGACCAGCAGCGCCACGAAGGCGATGACGGCGACCCGGTTCCGCCGCATCAGCCGAAGTTCGTCGCGCGCGATCAGCGTGATCACGCTCATGCCGGCGATGCATCCGCAAAGCGACCATGCAGCGCGCGCACGTTGAAGCGTTCGACGCCCACCGCCGCCACCTCGTCGACGATCCGCCCGCGTTCGAGAAACCCGATGCGATCGGCGACATCGGCTGCGCTCAGCAGGTCGTGGGTCACCATCAGCACCGCGGTGCCGCGGGCGCGGACGGCGCCCAGCAGCCGGTTGAAATCGGCCGTCGCCCGCGGATCGAGGCCCGACGTCGGCTCGTCGAGCAATAGCACCGGCACCTGGCGCAGCAGTGCGACCGCGATAGCTACCTTCTGGCGCATTCCCTTGGAAAAGCCGCCCAGCCGCTGGTCGAAGGCGCGGGTTTGCAGACCGGCTGCGGTCAACGCCTCGCTGATCGCCATCCGCGATTCCGGCATTCCCGACAGCGCCAGCAGATAGTCGGCGTTCTCGATCGCGCTCAGATGGTCGTAGAGCGCGACATTCTCCGGCAGATACGCGATTCGCCGCCGTGCAGCGTCGGGATCGGCCGCCGGATCGATCCCGCCGACGCGGACGCCGCCCCGGTCGACCCGCACGAAACCGAGCAGGGTCGACAACGTCGTCGACTTGCCCGCGCCATTCCCGCCGAGCAGCGCAT